>NZ_JBRBZA010000013.1:0-39961 GCF_053493975.1 Thermomicrobium sp. | reverse complement strand
GGGCAATCGGGTACGGCGGTGCTCACCGCAGTGGGGAACCAGACGCGGGTGGTGGTGACGCTCTCCAACCCGCCAGCTGGTGTCGCACAACCGGCGCACATCCACGAGGGGACGTGCGCGAACTTGAATCCGAAGCCACGGTATCCGTTGCAGAGCCTCATGGATGGACGATCGGAAACGGTCGTCGATGTGCCATTGGCTGAGCTCCTCGCTGGTCAGTTCGCGATCAACGTGCACAAGTCGCAGCAGGAGATCAGCACCTACGTGGCATGCGGTGAGATCCGGGTCCAGGTGGCGCCAGCCACCGGTGCAGGGCCGCGCGCGCTGCCGGGCTGGCTGATCGCAGCGGCGCTGCTGTCAGGTCTCTTCGCTCTCACCGTTGGGTTCGGTTTGCGGCTGGCCCGCCGCTAGAAGGGGTTCAGTGATGCGTCGCCGCTGGTCGATCGTCGCTGTTCTCGTCTTGCTCCTGGCCATCGGGTGTGGTGGGCGTTCGAACGGCGACAGCATGCCTCGTGGGGATAGTGGTTCGGAGTACGGCGGCCCCTACGACTATGGGTCGCAGTCCGGCACGAGCGTGCCGATCCCTGCTGCTGCCTCACCGAGCGCGCCGGGAGTTCTCAGTCCGGTGCCCGGAGCGGCTGCGTCGACGGCGATCCCGACCGTGGCGCAGGGAGGGACGGTGGAGATCGCGGTGGTGAACTTCGGTTTCCAGCCGGTCGAGATTACTGTCGCCGCCGGCACGGTGGTTGTCTGGCGCAATGTCTCGCCGACGACGCATACGGTGGTGGCGAAGAACCGCGCCTTCGAGAGCGAACTCCTCGCCCCAGGTGACACGTACTCGGTCACGCTCCGCGAGCCGGGGGTCTACGAATACGAGTGCACGCTCCACCCCGAGATGGTGGGACGCGTCATCGTCCGTTGAGGGATGGGGTATGCTTGCCCGGCGGTCAGGGAGCGTGGTGAGGACGCGTGCGGATGTATTGTCCGAGCTGTGGGGCGGAGCAGCCGCCGGGGCCAGTGTGTCTCGCCTGTGGACGGTCGTTCCGGCGTCAGCCGGAGCTCCCGAGAGGACCGCGCCAGGTCCGGCGGTACCAGCGCCGCGGGGTGAGTGGCCGCGTGCTCGGTTGTTCCACCACGCTCGTCGTCGGGCTGGTCGTCGTCCTGGCGGCGATTGCCTTCTTGACGCGCGAGCCGGTTCGCGCACCGGTCGAGGACGAGGGAGCGAGGTCCAGCGTCGCGGCGGTGCCCTCCCCGGCGGTTCCTATCGGACAGGGCACGTCGCCGGTCGCCGGTAACCGAAGGGTGACCGTCACCGAAGGGGAACTCGACCGATGGCTGGCCGAGTACGCGGCCGAGTTGCGCCCGGCCAGTGACCCGCAGGCCGAGATCGACGCGGACGGGATCGCTCTCCACGTGCGGATCTACGGGTTGGGAGCGACCTATCGCGCGCGGCCGGTTGTCCGGGACGGACGTCTGGTTTTGGAGGATGGACGGATCGAAGGGCCATTGGGTCTCGGGATGGGTGCCGAGAGCGTGACGGCCCGGTTGCAAGCGGCGTTGGACGAGCGATTGGCCGGTGCGGGGCTGCGTCCCGTGGCGGTCGAGCTCCGACCGGGCGCACTGACGGTGGAATTCGAACCGGTCGAAGGATGAAGGCGGGCGGACAGGCGAGCGATCCGGTCGCAGTCGTGCGGGCAGTGCTGGCAGCGCTGAATCGGGGAGACCTGGAGACAGCGCTCAGCTACTGTGCCGACGACATCGTCCTGTGGGCACCAGGACCGAGTCCATCCGGCAGCGAATTCCGGGGTAAGCAGGCCCTCCGAGCTTTCCTGGAGGCGAGCGAAGCTGCGTGGCCGGACAGCTGGGCCGCGGTGCGGACGCTGGTGGCCGACGGCGATGAGGTCGCCGTCGAGTTGGTGGCGACGGCGACGCACGCGGGGGACCGGGTGACGCAGCCGATGGCAGCCTTCTTCACGGTGCGTGATGGACTGATCGTGCGTCAGGCCTGCTACTTCGATCTGGCTGGCCTGCTGGCGCACTTGCGGGAGCGTGGGTTGGCCTAGCGGCGCCCCGGCGAGTGAATCGGTCGCGCGTCAGCACCAGAAGGGGCCTCGGCTGCGGCTGGGTCGGCCGGACGGTGCGGGTGCGCTGGGTCGGGAACGACGGGGGCCACGTTGACACGTGGTGCGGCGAGGCGGGTGACTCGCCGAGCGGGATCCGGGCGGTGGGAGGGGTGACTGCTCGCGCACCTGCCGGATGATGGGTTGCGGGCGGATGGTGACCTGCCTGCTCGGTCGCTGTGGAGACGCGGTCGGGGCGTTCATCGGATCGTCACGAGCGGTGGCTGGACGCGGCTACCCGCCTGGTGGCATACTTGCCAGTGCCGGGGTGAGCGAGAAGCACCCGGTCCCACTATCGCACACCTGTCTCATCTCCTCCTCACGTGCGAGGCAGCCGGCTTTTCCGCGGCTGCCTCGTGCGTCGTTGGGACGGGTCTCCGATCGAGCGAGTACAATCGAAAAGAATCGGCCGAGGCTGCAGCAAGCGCCTGGCTCGTCGCATCGAGGGATCGAGTATGGATGAGCGCAACCGCACACCGCGCGATCAGCGCGAACGCTCCGCGAATCCGGTCGGGAAAGTCCTGCGCGGGATCTTCGGCTCGCGCTTCGGCCTGCTGTGGATCATCGTCGGGCTGATCCTGTTCTACAACCTGTACGCTGTGTTCCGCCCGGAACGGAGCGGGCCGCAATCGGAGATCGCCTATTCCAGTTTCGTCGCGGCGGTCGAGAAGGGGCTGGTCTCGACGGTGACGTTGTCCGGGCAGACGGTCGATGGTCAGTTCACCCAGCCACTGCGGGTGGCCAATGGTATCGTCTATCTGCCGGGTGAGCCGTTGCCCGATACGGTGGACCCTGCTCAGGTCCGTTCGGTAACGCGCTTCCGCACGGTGATCCCGGAGAATACGCAGTCCGAGGTGACGGCTTTTCTCCAGCAGCACAACGTGTTAGTGAAGGTACAGCCGTCCGGTGGTGCCTCGTTTCCCGGTCTGCTGTTGAGTGTCCTGCCGTTCGTGTTCCTGATCGGTCTCTTGTTCCTGTTGGGGCGGAATCTCAGTCGAGGGCAACAGAACGTCTTTAGCTTCGGGCGGTCGCGGGCACGGGTCTACGACGTCGAACGTCCGCAAGTGACCTTCGCGGACGTGGCGGGGGAAGAAGAGGCCAAGGCAGAGCTCGCGCAAGTGGTCGATTTCCTGAAGAACCCTGCCAAGTACCATCGGATCGGGGCGCGTTTGCCGCGCGGCGTGCTCTTGGTCGGCCCGCCCGGTACAGGGAAGACGCTCCTGGCGCGGGCGGTGGCCGGGGAGGCGGGTGTGCCGTTCTTCAGCGTGAGCGCCTCGGAGTTCGTCGAGATGTTCGTGGGGGTCGGCGCGAGCCGCGTCCGTGACCTGTTCGAGCGTGCCAAGGCGCAGGCACCGGCCATCATCTTCATCGACGAGTTGGATGCCGTGGGGCGGCAACGGTTCGCTGGCTTGGGTGTGGGGAACGACGAGCGGGAGCAGACGCTGAACCAGCTCCTGGTGGAGATGGACGGGTTCGAAGCCCACACCGATGTGGTGGTCATCGCGGCCACCAACCGGCCGGACGTGCTGGATCCGGCGCTGCTGCGACCGGGGCGGTTCGATCGCCAGGTCGTGGTCGGGCTGCCGGACAAACGGGGGCGGGCAGCGATCCTGGGCATCCACACGCGCGGTATCCCGATCGCACCCGACGTCGATCTGGACGGGCTGGCCGCGGTGACGCCGGGGTTTTCCGGAGCGGACCTGGCCAACCTGGTGAACGAGGCGGCACTGGTCGCAGCGCGTCGCGGGAAGCAGGTCGTGGACCGCTCCGATTTCGAGGAAGCACTGGACAAGATGCTGCTGGGGACCACGCGCTCGCTCCTGATGAGCGAGGAGGAGCGGCGCTTGGTGGCCTATCACGAGGCGGGACACGCGGTGGTCGCCTACTTCACCCCTGGCTCGGACCCCTTGCGCAAGATCAGTATCGTGCCGAGGGGACGGGCGTTGGGGGTGACGGTCCAGGCGCCCGAGGAGGATCGCTTCAACTACACGCGGAACCAGCTCTTGGGACGTCTGGCGGTGCTCTTGGGGGGACGTGCCGCCGAGCAGTTGGTGTTCCACGAGGTGACGACTGGAGCGCAGAACGACCTGAAGGAGGCGACCCAGCTCGCTCGTCGGATGGTCGGTCTGTGGGGGATGAGCGAGGAGCTCGGACCCATCTACCTCGGGTTGGGTGAACAGCACGTCTTTTTGGGGCGCGAGATCGTCCAGGATCACAGTATCGGCACGAGCACGCTGGATCAGGCAGACCGAGCGGTGCAGCGGCTGCTTCACGAGGCGATGGAGCGGGCCGAGCGGATCCTGCACGAGCACCGGGAAGAGTTGGATCGGTTGGCTGACCTCCTGATCGCTGAGGAGACGGTCGGACCGGAGAAGATCCGCGAGGTCCTGGGTGAACAGCCGGTCGCAGCTGGGGACGACTGAGGGACCGAGGGGGACGACGAGCGGTCCGCGGGGCGAGCGCCTCGCGGGCCGCGCTGATTCGGTGAAGGAGAGTGGTGGAGGAGCGGCGGAGCGGTGCGGCGCGAAGCGGGGGCGCGTTCACGACATATCCCTGTCGAGCTGGGTCCCGGACAGTACAGCCGGTGGTTCGTCGTCATCACGGCGGTTTTCGTTACCACGCTGATCGTCTCCAACATCGTCGCGGTCAAGATCGTCGATGTCTGGGGGCTGTACGTTCCAGCCGGGACGGTGACGGTCTTTCCGCTCGCCTACATCTTCGGCGATGTGTTGACCGAGGTGTACGGCTATCGGCGTGCCCGCTTGGTGATCTGGCTCGGGTTCGCGTGCAATCTCTTGGCGGTGGCGGCCTTCGCGGCGACGCAGTATTTGCCGGCTGCTCCGTTCTGGGATGGGCAGGCGGCCTACGAGCGGATCCTCGGCTACACGCCTCGTCTCCTGGCGGCCTCCTTCCTCGCCTATCTGGTGGGCGAGTTCGCCAATGCTGCCGTGCTCTCGCGTCTCAAGCTCCTGACGCATGGACGGTTCCTCTGGGTGCGGACGATCGGCTCGACGCTGGTCGGGCAAGGATTGGATTCGCTGGTCTTCGTGACAGTCGCCTTCGTCGGGACGGTGGCCGGCGCGGACCTCGTGCGCACGATGGTGACGGCCTGGCTGGTGAAGTCGGCCTACGAGGCACTGGCGACACCGCTGACGTATCTCGTGGTGAACGGGCTCAAGCGCGTCGAGGGCGTCGACGCGTACGATTACGGGGTGAGCGTCTCGCCGTTCCGCTTCGATTGAGGTGGAAGTGAGCCGATGCGGGCCGGGTCGGAACGGTCGATTCCACCCGGCCCGCTCGGAGTCAGCTCCCGATCCGGGGATCTCCGGTGCGCTTCCAGACGGCCATGACGCTGGGGCGTGGAATGGTGCCGTCCGGCCAGCTGGAGAGTGGTGCAGCGAGCGAGCTACGCTCGCCGGGGTGCTGGATAGCGCAGAAGAGCGTCTGGTAGTCGGGTGCGAACTCGGGACCGCAGATTTCGCAGCCGTGAGGTCCGCTCAGGAACATGCGCACGAATCCACGCTCGTCGCCGCTCGTCGGAACCGCGTCGATCCCGTCCTTGCGGCGGAAGGTGCCGGGCTGACCGTCGGTGGCGATCCACATGTTGCCCCAGGCGTCGAAGGCGAGGTTGTTCGGGCAGGAAATCGGGCTGATGAGGTTCGGGTCGAAGCTGGCCGCGAAGACGCTGTCGTCCGGATCGGCTGGGTCACCGCAGAGCAGGAAGCTCTTCCAGTAGGAGCGCGTCGCGGTGGGGTTGCCGTCCTCGATCAGCTCGATGATGTGGCCGTGGCGATTGTTGCCGCGCGGATTGGCGGAATCGATCTGGTTCCAGTTGCGGCGCGTGTTGTTGGTGCAGACGATGTAGACGCGGCCGTTGACGGGATCGGTCTCGACGTCCTCCGGCCGATCCATCTCGGTTGCGCCCAGAAGATCGGCAGCCCGGCGGGTGTTGACGAGCACGTCGGCTCGGGAGCGGAACCCGTTGGCTTCGGTCAGCGGCCCCTGGCCGTCGACGAGCGGGAGCCACTCACCGGTGCCGTCAGCGTCGAAGCGAGCGACATAGGGCGTGCCGGAATCGAGCAACGAGATGTTGGCCCCGCGGGCGCGTGGGTCGCAGCGCCTCTCGCTGGCGAACTTGTAGACGTACTCGAAGCGCTCGTCGTCGCCCGAATAGACGACCACCCGCCCGTCGCGAGCGATGACGACCGATGCCGCCTCGTGCTCGAAGCGGCCGAGCGCCGTGCACTTCTTGGGGACGAACGTGGGATCGTAGGGATCGATCTCGACCACCCAGCCGAAGCGGACGGCTCGTTCGGTTCCTGGCTCACATCGAAGCGCCGGTCGAAGCGTTCCCAGCGACGCTCGAAGGCTTCCGTGGGAATACCGTATCGCCGGTGGACGGCAAAGCGGGGGTCGCTCGAATCGAGCCCGGAGAGATTGCCGAATTACTGGTGGAAGTTTTCCTCGCAGGTCAGGAGCGTTCCTCGAAGAGTCTTGCCACCGGCGCAATTGTTGAGGGTGCCGTCGAGCACGGTGCCCGTGCTGTCCGTGCTCGTTTTCAGCCAATCGGAACCAGCGGCGGGGCCGGTCAGCTCACGGCGTGTGGTGCCGGTGATGTGCCGGTTGAAGGGAGAGCCGGGTCGATCGTGCCACTGACCATGCCCGTGCTGGAAAACCTCGACGATGGTGACACCGTGAGCTTCCAATTCGACTGCCACCTGCCAGGCTTCGGGATCACCTTCGCGGTAGCTGGGGAACATCAGTTTCGGGTTCGTGTACTCGTGGTTCACGGCGAGCAGCCCGCGAGAACCGGAAGCAGCCCCGCCGAGCAGGAAGAGGCCGACGAAGTCGCAGTTGTAGCCGAATTGCTGCGCTTGGGCTTCCGGAGACTGCTCACCGAAACGGAACTCTGGCCCCCAGCTCTGGAGTGGATCGCCCCAGCGGACGATGACGCGACTCTCGTATCCTTCCGGTACGGTGACCTCGTCCCGGGTGTCGAGCGTGATCGGGCGGAAGGTGAGATGACCACGCTGGCCCGCCTCAGTTGTCTCGTGACGGCCTGCGGGGAATACCAGCGCCACCGCGGCTGCCCCACCGAGGAGGCTCCGGCGACTCGAGCGCGGGGCGAGGACGTTCTCGAAGGTCGGGTTCTCGCTGGGGTTGACGGGTTTGGTGAAACATTTGCTCTCGCAGGCCCACTGGCACTTGGCGAGCCAGGCAGCGAGCGTCGGGGAGAGTGGCAAGACGGCACGACGCACCATATCGATCCTCCTTCCTCGGGTCCGTTTCGGTCGTCACACGGCAGGTACCGCTCTCCTGGGACGGTTCGATGAACGCACGGTGAAAAACCCGTGGCTGTTCGGTACGCGGTGGCGGCTCGTCCGCCGAGCGTGGGGTGCCCGAGTGGGTGAACGAATGGGAGGAACCAGGTGAGTGCGGTGTCCTGCACCGGTCGCTGGCTGTCGCTGATCCGGTGTCGAAGGCTGGGGGAAGTGTCGCGGCGGAAGACAAGGACCAACGTCTAGTGCGACAGCCCGGAGACACGTGTGTTACGATACGGCAACAGCGAGGAGAGCGGGTGGGCGAGGTGCGGTGATGGAACTCGGGCGGCTCTTGCAGAAGCGCGTGGGTTTGCTTTTCCCGGGTCAGGGAAGCCAGCACGTCGGTATGGGACAACGGGTGCATCAGCTCTCTGAGGCGGCGCGGCGGATCTTCGCCCAAGCGGAGGACATCCTGGGGCTTCCGTTGCGCCGGCTGTGCTTCGAGGGCCCGGCCGAGGAGTTGGCCGATACGGCGAACGCCCAGCCGGCCATCTTGACGGTGAGTTTGGCCTACCTGGAAGCGTTGCGCGAGCGGCTGCGCGAATTGGGGGCCTCGCTCCAGCCGGCCGTCGTGGCCGGGCACAGCCTGGGCGAATTCACCGCGTTGGTCGCGGCCAACGCGCTGCACTTCGAGGACGCGCTGCGACTCGTCCGCGAGCGGGGCCGCTTGATGCGCGAAGTGAGTCAGGAGCGTCCCGGCGGCATGGCGGCCGTGATCGGACTGGAGCGCGATGCGCTGGAGGAGGTCTGTCGCGAGGCAGGCGACCTGGGGCTGGTGGTGGTGGCGAACGACAATTCACCCGGGCAGCTGGTGATTTCCGGTGAGGAGCGAGCGCTCCAGCGAGCGATGGCGCTGGCCCAGCGCAGAGGTGCCAAGCGCGTCGTGCGACTCGGCGTCACGGTCGCTTCGCATTCCCCACTCATGGAGCGGGTCGCGCACGCCTTGGCCGAGATGCTCGCGCGCATCCCCTTGCGGGAGCCCGAAATCCCGATCGTGGCCAATGTGACCGGCCGCATCCTTTCCACGGTGGAAGAGATCCGGCGCGAGCTGGCCTGTCAGGTGGCGCAGCCCGTGCAGTGGACGACGAGCGTGCGCGAGATGACCAATCGTGGCGTGACGACCTTCTTGGAGGTCGGCCCGGGACAAGTGCTGACCGGACTGGTCAAGAAGATCCAGCGTGACGTGGAAGCCTATTCGATGCGTGACCTCGGTCTCGAGTCGTGAGCAACGGACGAGGAGGACGGTGTGCACCGCGTGGTCGTGACCGGGCTCGGGGCGATCACACCGCTCGGGCTGGATGTGCCGACGTTCTGGCGCCGGGTGCTGGCCGGCGAATCGGGGATCGATCGGATCCAGCACTTCGATGCCAGCAACCTGGAGGTGCAGATCGCCGGTGAGGTCAAGGGGTTCGATCCCCGTGATTTCATGGACTTCAAGGCAGCGCGCCGCATGGATCGTTTCTCCCAGTTCGCAGTGGCAGCTGCCCGCGAGGCGATCCGCGATGCGGGATTGGAGATCACGCGCGAGAACGCCGACCGGATCGGCGTGATGATCAATACCGGCGGCGGTGGTATCCAGACGATGGAGCGCGAGGTCGTCACGTTCTACCAGCGCGGCCCGAGTCGGGTCAGCCCGTTCTTCGTGCCGATGTTCGCGCCCAATATGGCGGCTTGCCAGGTCTCGATCGTCTACGGGATCACGGGGCCGATCATGTCCTCGGTCGCGGCCTGTGCCGCGGGAACGCAGGCCTTCGTCGATGCGCTCCGGATGCTCCGGCTCGGTGAGGCTGACGTGATGATCGCCGGAGGCACCGAGGCTGGGCTCACGCCGGTGGCCGTGACCGCGTTCGCCAACATGGGAGCGCTGTCGCGGCGCAACGAGGAGCCGCAGCGAGCCAGCCGGCCGTTCGACAAGGATCGGGACGGCTTCGTCTTCGGTGAGGGCTGTGCGGTGATGGTCTTGGAGACCGAGGAGCATGCCCGGCGACGCGGTGCACGGATCTACTGCGAGTTAGCCGGTGGGGCGATTACCGGTGACGCCTACCACATCAGTGCGCCCGATCCGGATGGTTTGGGAGCGGCGCGGGCGATGCGACTGGCCCTGCGGGATGCGGGGATGCGCCCGGAAGACGTCGATTACATCTGCGCGCACGGCACCTCGACACCGCTCAACGACGTGACCGAGACCAAGGCGATCAAGGCGGTCTTCGGTGACCATGCCTATCGGGTCGCCATCAGCTCCCCCAAGAGCATGATCGGGCATCTGGTGGGTGCCGCTGGGGCGGTTTCGGGCGTGGTATGTGCGCTGGCGATCCGGGACGGCATCGTGCCGCCGACCATCAATCTCGAGCAGCCGGACCCCGAGTGCGATCTCGACTACGTTCCCAACGTCGCGCGGCGGATGCCGGTACGCGTAGCCATCGCCAACGCCTTCGGGTTCGGTGGGCAGAACGCGGTCGCGGTGTTCCGGGCCTACGACGAGTCGGCCCGATGACCGGATGCACGTGGCGCGGCGGTCGTCCGGGGTGGGGCTGGCAACGGTTGGTGCGTGACTCCCTCACCAGTCGAACTGGTGAGCGAGCGTCTCGTCGTCCACGCGGAGGACGATGGGCGAGCCGTGCGGACAGATCGCCGGCGACTTCGTGGTTCCCAATGCCTGCACCAGTGCGCGCATCGCCGGACGAGTTAACGGTCGCCCACGTCGGACAGCCAACCGACAAGCGAGCTGGATGAGCAGGCGATCGCGCCAGCTCGCGTCGTCCCAGGCGTCCTCGGATTCCTCGAGCAGGGCCAAGAGGGCCGCAGCGAGCGCTGCTGGTTGACCGAGTTCCTGCAGTTCCGGCTGTCCAGCCACGATACCGGGGAGCAGCGGGACGGTGCGCAAGAGGAACGAGCGCGGGCCGAACGGTTCGGCCTGGAAACCATAGGCGGCGAGCTCCTCGAGCCAGCGCGCGAAGCGGTCGCGGTAGGCTGGCCGCACGTCGATCACGAGCGGCTCCGGAAGCAGTACCGTATCCTCGGCGCCGGGATGAGTGGCCGCAAGTCGTTCATAGAGCACCCGCTCGTGGGCGCGGTGCTGGTCGACGAGCAAGAGCATGCCCGGGCCTTCCAGGAGAAGCAAACGCTCTCGTACCTGGCCGATCAGTCGCAGCGGCGGAAAGGCGGGGGTGAGGATCGGCTCCTCGGTTTCCGAGCGGTCGTACGGGCGCGGTGTCTCCGCGATGGCCGCCCGCAGGGGATCGATGGCCGGAGCAGCATCGAGGAAGGTGAAGCGACGCGGTGTGCGGGCGAGGACGCTCCGCACTTCTTCGGCGATGGCGTGTCCCAGCTCGCGTTCGGCCCGGAGGCGGACCTCCAGTTTGGCCGGATGGATGTTCACGTCGACCACGGCGGGGTCGGCCGTGATGACGAGCAGCAGGATAGGGTGCCGGCCGCGTGGCAGGAGGGGCCGGTAGGCGGCCTCGAGGAGCGCGAGCACGGTGCGGGGCTGTGCCCAACGACCGTTCACGACGACATGCAGATGGCGGCGACTCGAGCGCGTGAGGTCGGGACTGCTGACGAACCCGCAGCACGAGCAATCGCCGATCTCGAGTGGACCGAACGGCAACAGCGAAGAGGCGAGCGCCGGTCCGTACAGCTCGCTGAGAACGACCCGCGTGTCACCCGAACCGGTGGTCTGGAGAACGAGCCGATCCTCGAAACGGAGCGTGAAGCGGACATGCGGGGCAGCGATGGCTAGGCGCTGGACGACGCGAGCGATCTCGGCTGTCTCGGCGCGTGTGTTGCGCACGTGAGCCAGGCGCGCTGGGAGGTTCTCGAAGAGGTGGCGGACCGTGACCGTCGTTCCCGGTGGGTGCGCGACCGGCTCATCGGCCAGGATACGGCCATCGCGGACCGTGAGCTGCCGTCCGACCGGCGCATCGCTGGTCGCGCTGGCGATGGTCAGCTCGGCGACAGCCGCGATACTGGGGAGCGCTTCGCCCCGGAAACCGAGCGTCTCGATCCGCTCGAGGTCATCTTCGGCGAGCTTGCTGGTGGCGTGCCGTTGGAGCGCGAGCGGCAGTTCATCCGCTGGGATGCCACAGCCGTCGTCGCTCACGCGGATCTCGTGCAGGCCGCCGCCGCGCACACTGATGCGGATCCGGGATGCACCCGCATCGAGCGCGTTCTCGACGAGTTCCTTGACGACCGAGGCCGGTCGCTCGATCACCTCACCAGCAGCGATGCGTGCGGCGACGTTCGGCGGAAGGACGCGGATCGGGCGACGCGGGGGACGCGCGACGTGCATCGGACGGCTCCACTCGGTCGACTATGCCCCGCCTAGCTTGGCCCGTTGCTCGAAGAGCCAGTCCAGCGCTTGGCGCGGCGTGAGATTGGCGAGATCGAGCTCGAGCAGCGCGCGAGCCAGTTCCTCAGCGGCAGTGCGACGAGTGGGGAAGCCGGGAAGCGCGAGCTGATGCGGGCCGGCGGTCAGCGCGTGCACCTGCTCCGCTGGTTCGGAGCGAGGCGCGGCCGACGCACAAGCGAACCGGTCGACCAGCAAGCGCTCGGCTCGCTCCGCCACCCAGGGAGGGAGGCCGGCCAGCCGGGCCACGTGGATGCCGTAGGCCCGATCGGCCGCACCGGGTCGAACGCGATAGAGGAAGACCACGCGCCCGTCCTGCTCCATCGCCGCGACATGGACGTTGGCGACACCTGGCAGTTCGGTTTCCAGCGCTGTCAACTCGAGGAAGTGGGTGGCAAAAAGCGTGCGAGCCCTGACCCGATCGTGCAGGTCTTCCAGCACAGCCCGGGCGATGGCGAGTCCGTCCTGGGTGGCGGTGCCCCGCCCGACTTCGTCGAGGATCACCAGGCTGCGCTGGGTGGCTTGGCGGAGAATGGTGGCCGTTTCCACCATTTCGACCATGAAGGTGCTCTGCCCACCAGGCAGATCGTCGTGCGCACCGACGCGACAGAAGATGCGATCGACGAGTCCGATGTGCGCGCGGACTGCGGGGACGAAAGAACCGATCTGCGCCAAGAGCACGATCGAGGCGACTTGCCGGAGGTAGGTGCTCTTGCCGCCCATGTTCGGTCCGGTCACCAAGAGGAGACGTGGTCCATCACCGCCGAGCTGGCAATCGTTGGGGACGAACGGTTGCCCATCCAGCAACGCTTCGACGACGGGGTGACGCCCACCCTCGATCAGAATCGTGTCCGATTCGTCCAGTTCGGGGCAGGTCCAGTCATACTGGGCAGCGACTTCGGCGAGGGAGCGGAAGGCATCGAGCCAAGCGATCCAGCGAGCGAGTCGCAAGAGTTCGTGGGCGCGCGCAGTGACTTCGCGGGTCAAGCGTGCCAGTGCGGCGCGCTCGAGTTCGGCGATTTGGGCCTCGGCGGCGAGCAGACGCGCCTCGGCCTCTTTGAGTTCGGGTGTGATGAAGCGCTCACCGGTGGCGACGGTCTGCTTGCGGACGTAGTCAGGCGGCACCCGGCCGAGATGCGGCCGCGTCACCTCGATATAGTAGCCGAAGACTTTGTTGTAGCCGACTTTGAGAGAGCGGATACCGGTCCGCTCGCGCTCACGCTGTTCGAGCGTAGCCAAGAAGCGGCGCGTTTCCTCGACCGACGCGAGCGTGGCATCGAGTTCCGGGCAAAAGCCTGGTCGGAGGCGAGGACCATCGCCGTCTTCGATCAGCGCTCGTTCCAGGAGTGCGGCGAGTTCTGGGCAGGGGATGTAGTCGTCGGCGAAGTGCTGCAGAGCTAGCTCACCGCTGGCCTGGAGGACGCCGCGGAGGGCCTCGGCAGTCGCCAACGCTTGGCGAAGTGACGCGAAATCGCGGATGGTCGCCGAGCCCTGGACGATCTTGCTGGTCAAGCGCTCGAGGTCACCAGTGGCCAGGAGGATCGTCCCCAAGCGGGAACGGAGTTCGGGGGTTGCCCGGAGCGCGCCGACGATCCGTTGGCGTCGGCGGAGCTCGTCCAGGTCGCGGAGGGGCTCGCTGACCAGGCGGCGCAGGGTGCGGGCACCCATCGGAGTCACCGTGCGGTCGAGCACGCCGAGCAGGCTGCCGCGCGTGCCACCGGTACCCAGGCTGCGCGTGAGTTCCAGATTGCGTCGCGTGGCAGCATCGAGCCCGACGCGACGCGCTGGCACTTCGGTCCGGAGACTGGTCAGGAGCGAGAGCAACGCTGGATTGGTGCGCTCCAGGTAGACCACGATGGCGCCCGCGGCGGCGAGAGCGGCGGGAAGATGTTCGCAGCCGAAGGGGGCGAGCGAGCGCGTCCCGAAGAGAGCCCGCAGGCGCTGGGCAGCTCGTTCCGGCTCGAAATGCCAGTGCTCGAGCCGGGTCAAGCGCCCGCCGGGCGGTAGAGGAATGTCGGCGTTGTCGGGGACGAGCGTTTCGGCGGGTGCGAGTCGCGCGTACTCCTCGGCCAGCAGCAGGTCGCGCTCCGCTCCGTTCAGTTCGAGAACGGCGAACTCGCCGGTACTCACGTCGACCCAGGCGAGCCCGGTTCGCTCGGGAAGCCAGGCGACCGCTGCGAGGTAGCGATTCTCGGTCGCGGGCAGCAACGCGGCCTCGGCGACCGTCCCTGGGGTGAGGACCCGCGTGACTGCGCGCTCGACCAGCCCCTTGCCTGGCTCGCTGACCTGCTCGGCGATCGCGACGGTATGTCCCGCTGCCAAGAGGCGTGCCAGATAGTGGTTCAACGCGTGGTGCGGGATGCCAGCCATCGGTACCCGACCGTTGCGGCCGAACGAGCGCGAGGTGAGGGTGACGCGGGCGTCGCGGGCGACGATGCGGGCATCCTCGTCGAACGCTTCGTAGAAGTCGCCGAGTCGATAGAGCAAGATGGCATGGGGATAGTGTGCCTTGAGGCGCAGGTACTGACGACGCGAGGGGACCAAACCGTCGGACGATGCCTCGTTGGTCGCCGGCGCTCGGCGCTGGATGGCTCGTCGCGTCGATCCCATTCCCCTGACCTTCCCGCAAGCCCGACATCAGCGCGATACATGCGCTGTCTAGCATACGCGTCACGTGCCAGCCTGGCACGGGCGGGAAGCAGCGGGGCGCCGATGGGCCGCCTGCTCTCGAGCATGGGGCCCTGGTCGGGTAGCACGCTCTCCAACGGTGGCCGGGAACCGAGCGGAAGGGGCGAGCCTACTCGATCCGGCAGCTTCACCCGAGAAACGCCATCCCGCCCCGAACCGATGGGCGAACGCCAGAATCTCGCGCACTCGGCCGGACGGTCAGGAGTGACCGGTTGGCTCGCGCTGGTCAGAAGCGACCGTCAGCGCGAGGATGCTGGCCGGCGAGCGAGGAACCAGGCCAGGAGCGTGAAGACGATCATGATCGCGGTACCGACGAAGACCGGTGGCCAGCGATCGTGGGTCATCTCGCGGACGAAGAGCAAGGTTTCACCGATCGCGACGACGAGCGCGACTGCGATGGCTACCGAGAGAATCGGGACGACCAATGCGAGAACGAGGTCGCGGCGCATCCTGTCTCCTCCCACCGTTCCGCCCAGCCGGCCATGGGCCAGCGGCGAGCACGTCACTGGAGCGAGTATGCGCGAGGAGGCGCCGCTGGGCAAGTGTTGCGGTGCCGGTGCGGCCAGCAGCACACGACACCGCGCGCTGGCGCGTGACGATCCGTGGCTCGCAGGGTTCGTGGGACGACGGTCACTGCGGTCGCGCGACGTTGCGCGTGGGGGCTCGGCGAAGGCATTCGCCGGGCGGAGCATCGCTCGGTCGAGCGCCGGGTCGAAGCGGTCGCGAACTCGCGTGTGTGGCGACTCGCTCGATTCGGTCTTTCGTGCGATGATGGGAAGGGAGCGGTGCAGCCCCGAGACGTTGGACGAGACGAGGCGTGGAGGCGAGCGGTGCAGCTGCAGGACCTTTTGGCGGAGCGGATGAGCCGGCTGGGGACGGAGAGCGCCTTCGAAGTGCTGGCGCGGGCGCGCGCGTTGGAGGCGGAGGGACGCTCGATCATCCATCTCGAGATTGGGGAACCTGACTTCGATACGCCGCCGCATATCGTGGAAGCGGCGATCGAGGCCTTGCGCGGCGGGGATACCCACTACACGCCAGCAGCTGGGCTCCCCGAGCTGCGCGCGGCGATCGCCGAGGAGGTGAGTCGGACCCGCGGCATTCCGGTCGAGCCCGATCGCGTCGTGGTCACGCCAGGCGGCAAGCCGATCATGTTCTTCACCATCCTGGCGCTCGCCGAGGAGGGTGCTGAGGTCATCTATCCGGATCCGGGTTTTCCGATCTACGAGTCGGTGATCCGCTTCGCGGGGGCGACGCCGGTTCCCTTGCCGCTCCGCGAGGAGCTCGGTTTCGCCTTCGATCCGGACGAGCTGCGTCGGCTGGTGACGAAGCGCACGCGGCTGGTGATCGTGAATTCGCCGCACAATCCGACCGGTGCGGTCATCGGGCGCGAGGTGCTCGAGGAGTTGGCGCGCTTGGCCCAGGAGTACGGCTTCCTCGTGCTTTCCGACGAGATCTACCGACGCATCGTGTACGACGTCGAGGCACCGAGTATCGCCAGCCTGCCGGGCATGGCCGAGCGGACGGTGATCCTGGACGGTTTTTCCAAGACCTATGCCATGACCGGCTGGCGGCTCGGCTACGGGGTAGCCCCGCGTTGGCTGGCCGAGCACCTGGTGCGCCTGGCGGTCAATTGCCACTCCTGCGTCCCTGGCTTTACGCAGCGGGCGGGGTTGGCGGCACTGCGGGGTCCGCAGGATGCGGTCGATCGGATGGTCGCTGAGTTCCGGCGGCGACGCGATGCGGTCGTGGCTGGCTTGAACAGCTTGCCGGGAGTCCGCTGTGCGGTGCCAGCGGGTGCGTTCTACGTGTTTCCCAACGTGACGGGGACTGGTCGATCGGCCAGCGAACTGGCCCGAGCGCTGCTGGAGCAGGCGGGGGTCGCCGTGCTGGCCGGAACCGCGTTCGGTCGCTACGGTGAGGGATATCTCCGGCTGTCGTTCGCCAACTCGCTGGAGAACTTGCTCGAGGCGATCGACCGGATGCGACGCTACCTCGGCTGAACGCGCGGTGCTCCGCGAGCGACGGGAGCGACAGAAGCGCGCTGCTTTGCCGCGCGAGGCTGTTCCTGTCGCTCGACGTGCCGGAGCGGCACAATCGTCGGCGCGCCGTCTCGGTCGCGTCGTGCTGCGCGCTTCGGCGAACCAGCGAGCGGCCGGCTGCCCGAATGCTGACCAGTTCTGCCTCTGGTCAGAACGTCTTGGACCCTGTCTCCAAGACAGTGTTCGCTCTCTCCTCGTGAGGAGAAGACCCCGGTGAGACAGCGGGCGAGCGCGGCACTCGCGCCTGCTCGGCGATCGTCGCCGAGCCAGCGCTGCTCGAGAACAGGTGCCGAGTCGCGCGGTTCCACGTGCGGGCTCGTCGAACCCGTTCGTGCGGCAACCCGGGCTGGGGTCCGCGCACGATCGGAGACCGAAACTCGACGGAAAAGTGCTGGAAACCTGACGGGTTTCGTGCTACTATGGTCGTTAACCAACAGTGTATGGAAACGACAGAACAGAGGCGCGCGTGACGAGGTGAGCGGGCAAGAGGAGGGGCACGATGCAGGTCGGTGTCGGGGTGCTCTTTCTTCTCCTGACGATCGCGTGGACTGGTGTGCTGTGGTGGGTCGCGACGCGCAGCGGACAAGCAGTGCCCTACGAGCGGGTAGCTGCGGTGGTCAGTCGGGTCCGCCGAGCGGGTGCGCCGCTGGTCGTTGCCCTTTTGGCGATCGTCTTTCTCGTCTCGCTGCTCTTCTTGCCGTACGCCGGTTCGCGGGCACAGCGACTGGGGGAACCGTCGGTCACGGTGGACGTGACTGGTCGCATGTGGGCCTGGGAGCTGAGTCGGACGACGATCCCGCGTGGACAAGTCGTCGAGTTCCGAGTCACTGCGCTGGACGTCAATCATGGGTTCGGCATCTATGCACCGGATGGGCGGATCGTGACGCAAGTCCAAGCGATGCCGGGTTATACGAACCGGCTGCTCTTCCGCTTCGACCAACCTGGGGTCTACACGATCCGCTGCTTGGAGTTCTGCGCGACCGGGCATCACCTGATGCAGGCACAGTTCACCGTGCAATGAGAGGGGGATAGGCCATGGTTGGCAATGCCCGCAACGGCCTCGCGGCGCGGCGGTCGGTCGAGCAGGCAGCGCTCGCCTACATGGTGACAGGATTCGCGGTCTTCTTGCTGATGGGTCTGCTCGGTCTCCTGATGCGCCTCAACCACGCGGGTTGGATCGATCTCGGACCGCGCTGGTTCTACCGCATCATGACCTTGCACGGGGCTGGCATGGTGGCGGGTGTCCTTTTGGCTTCCTTGGGAGGCGTTTCCCAGGTGATCGCTGCCCGGATTCGACTGAGCCCGCGCCTCCTGTGGAGCGCCTACGTGGTGTATTTCCTCGGATCTGGGCTCGTCGTGTTGGCGACGCTGGTCGGTGGGTTCGCGGCCGGCTGGACGACGACCTATCCCTTGCCGGTACGCGGTGACTGGCCGGTCAGCGCGACGTGGGCGTTCCTGCTCGGCTATACGCTGGTAGCAGTGGCCTTTTTGCTGTGGTGCTCAGCAGTGCTGGTCGGCGCGCGACGAGCCTTCGGCGGACTCACGAGTGCGCTCGCTTGGCCGGTGCTGTTCCGTCGTCCGGTTGGAGCGGAGCAGCCGATTCCGACTGGGCCGGAGCTGGCAGCCACGGTCGTGGCGATCGACGGGGTGATCGCTGTGCTGGCGGGTGTCGTGTACCTGGTGCCGATCTTCGCGCAGTTACTGGGGCTGGTGAGTGGGTTCGACGTGCTCTTTGCGAAGAACATGCTCTTCCTTTTCGGGCACACGCTCGTGAACTTGAACATCTATCTGGCCGTCGCGCTCGTGTACGCGACGCTCGGTGCCTATACCGGACGCGCGTTCAAGATGAGCTTTCCGGTCGCGCTGGCCTTCAACCTGGTCATCGTTCTCGTCCTCTTGCCGTACTTCCATCATCTCTACCAGGACTTCGCGCAGCCTCTTCCGCTCCATCTCGTCGGGCAGTTCGGCTCCTATGCGGTCGGTGTACCGGCCTTCTTCGTGACGATCGTGGGGAGTCTCGGGCTCCTCTATGGGTCGCGGGTGCGCTGGTCGGCCCCGGTCATCTTCATCTTGGCTGGTCTGTGGGGTTGGACGGTCGGGGGGATGGCAGCGGTCATCGACGGGACGATCGCCATCAACAACGTGATGCACAACACGCTCTGGGTCCCGGCGCACTTCCACTCGTACTACCTTTTCGGCGCGGCCGGCTATACCTGGGCGTATTTCTTCCACCGGCTGAGCGGTGTCGAGGGGTGGGCGAGCTCGGCGCTAGCTCGTCGATTGGCCTGGCTCTACGCGATCGGTGCCGGTGGCTTCGTCTTGGCTTTCTTCCTCTCCGGGCTACAGAGCGTGCCGCGCCGGTTCGCGGTGCATCTGCCTGAATGGCAAGGGTTGGCGCAGGCAGCGGTACCGTTCGTCCTCCTGCTGGTGATCGCCTTCGGTGGACTCTTGCTCATGGCGTTGCGGAGCGTGCCGGCCGCTTGGCGGCTGCCGGTCGCCGAGCCGACCGGGGACGACTGAGCGACAGGGAGGCTGACCACGCTGGGCTGCACACGAGGGAGCGTCATGGTCTGCGGGGGGCGGGGAGGAGGCCATGCGCGAGATGGCGGAGCGCCAGGAAGGGCAGGTCGAGGAGCACAGCGAGAGCGTCCCGCCACCAGTGCTCGTCGCGCTGATGCTCGAGGCAGCAGAGAAGAAGGCGCGTCTTCCGATCGCGACCCTCCTGGCTCGTGGCGCTGTCAGCGGCGCTCTGCTCGGTGCGGCGACGCTCCTGGCCATGACGGCTTGGGCGCAGGGGCTGCCGCGACTGGTCGGTGCGGTCGTCTTCCCGGTCGGTTTCTGCACGTTGGTCTTACTCGGTTTGGAGCTCGCCACTGGCAACTTCGCGCTGCTGCCTGCTGCCTGGTACCGGCGACGGATCACGGCCACAGCGGTGGTGCGCAACTGGTGGTGGGTCTATCTGGGGAATTGCCTCGGCGCCATCGGCTTCGCGGTACTCGCTCTTGCCAGTCTGACGGGGTGGTGGAGTCACGAGGCCGGCCCGCTCGGCGAGCAGCTGCGCCTTGTGGCTGCGAGCAAGACCGTGGCCTACCGCGAGCTAGGGCCGTCGGGCTGGTTGACGGTGCTCACCAAGGGGATTCTCGCCAACTGGCTGGTGACGGTCGGCACGGCCCTCGCTTTCGTCTCGCGGTCGACGAGTGGCAAGATCGCGGCGATGTGGTTACCGATCATGACTTTCTTCGGGCTCGGTTACGAACATTCGATCGTCAATCTCTTCGTCGTTCCAGCTGGCATGCTGGCGGGAGCGCCGATCGGGGTTGGCACCTGGCTGGTGTGGAACCAGGTGCCATCCACTCTGGGAAACGTGATCGGTGGGGCGCTCTTCACCGGTCTCCCGCTGGTTTGGACACACGGTGAGCGATGAGTAGCTTGCCGGAACCGCTCGTCTGGCTGCCGCTCGCGGCTTGGCTCGATCCCCGCAGCTGGACCTGGCGTGTCCCAGTCGTCGTAGTCCTGAGTTGGTTACTGGCTGGCTACATAGTGGGCATGATGCGACTGGCGGTGCGCTGGCCGCGGGGCTGGCGTCTGGCCCCGCGCGCTCTCGCATGGGGGATCGGCACGGCGATGCTGGCACTGGCTCTGCTCTCGCCGCTGGACGATTTGGGCGGTCTCTTTTTCTCGTGGCACATGGTGCAGCATTTGCTCCTCCTCTACGCTGCGCCGGTCCTGCTCCAAGGCTGGCCGTACCCGGTGTTCCTCTGGGCATTGCCGACACGGCTGCGTGTGGGAGTGGCCGCTCTTCTGCGGCACGGTGCACTCGGGGAACGCCTGCTCCGCTGGGCGACGCGGCCGGTGGTGGCGCTCGCGGCAGGCATCCTTTCGCTGTGGCTCTGGCATTATCCGCCGCTCTACGATGCGGTCCTCACCCGGCGGTGGCTCCACGATCTGGAGCATTTCACCTTTTTCTTGGGGGCGTTGCTGTACTGGTGGCCGCTCATCGGCGCGCCACCAGTGACCGGGCGTTTCCGGACGGACGGTGGACGAGCGCTCTACCTGATCCTGTACGGCGTGCAGGGCGGAGTGCTCGGTGCATCGGTCACCTTTTGGCCCAGCGTGCTCTATCATCGCTACCTCGCGGTGGCCGGCACGCCGATGGAGCGGTTGCTGGCTGACCAGGCGTTCGGTGGCTTGCTGATGTGGCTGAGCGGGCCGATCGTGGTGATGCTGCTGGCGCTCGGGACGCTCGGTCGGGCGGGTCGGGAGGTTGCCGAGAGCGAGGTGCTCGCACCACACTGACGAGGCGGGACGGACCGCACGAGCGGTGTGCGGAAGGAGGAGTGTGGTGGGCGAGCCGATGCGCGAGGATCGCGTGCTCGTTCTCGGCGGCGGGATCGCGGGTCTGGTCGCTGCCTGGGAGCTGCACCGAGCCGGCGTACCGGTCGAACTGCTGGAGGCGCGTGACCGAGTCGGCGGGCGACTCTGGACGAGCGACGAGTATGGGCCGTTTCCGGTCGAGCTGGGTGCGGAATTCATCCACGGTGATCGCGTGATCACGTGGCGATTCCTCCAGAGGTTCGGGCTGCGAGCGATCGACGATCCGAGCCAAGACCGGCGTTTCGTCGGAGCGAACGGCCGCATCCTGCCCTCCGGTGAACTGTCACGACCGGTCGGCGAGGCGATCTTCGCACCACTGAGTCAGGCTGCGGACGCGTGGTTCGCGTCCGGCGAACCGGACACCGATCTAGCGACAGCGCTCCGCTGGTGGGCGTCGCGGCAGGGGATCACGATCGCCCCGGAGCTGTGGGAACTCTGGGAAACGCTGGCAGCGATCGGTTGGTCGGCGGATCTGGCAGAGATCGGTGTGGCTGGCGAGGTCGAGGCGACGTACGAGGGCGATGGCTGGCGCAATTGGCGGATCGCCGAAGGGCAGCACGCGCTCGCTCGGTGCATCGCGGAGGAACTCGGTTCGGTGATCCGGCTCGGCGCGGTCGTGAGCCGGGTGGAATGGGGGAACGAGGGAGTACGGGTCTGGGCCTCGGACGGTGAGCATCGTGGCCGGTGGGCGATCGTTGCGCTCCCGCTCGGGGTGTTGCAGGCAGGCGCGATCGAATTCGCCCCGGCGCTTCCCGAACCGCTCGAGGAAGCGATCGACCGGCTCCTCCCTGGGCGCTCGCTCAAGATCGTCGTCGAGTTCACGCACGATCCGTGGGGCCCGGAGATCGGGTGTCTCTTCGTGACCACCCCGCACGGCATCTGGGAACGGCCGGGACTCGGTTTCGCCCGACCGGAGCCGGTCTTCAGCTTGCTGACCGGCGGGCGGGATGCGTCCCGGCTCGGTGCGCTGTCGGTGGAGCAGGCTGTGCGCGAGGTGGTTCAGGCGCTCGGAGCAGTGCTGGGGCAGGACCTCACCGGCAGCGTGCGACGAGCGCAGGTGATCGACTGGACGCGCGATCCCTGGTGCCGCGGTGGCTACTCGCTCGTCCCGCCCGGTGGGGCAGGATTGCGGGCGCGCTTCGGCCAACCGATCGGCGAGCGGCTCGTGTTCGCTGGCGAGCATACGAACGTCACGCGACCGTCGACGGTGCACGGGGCGATCGAGAGCGGACTGCGGGCGGCCGAGCAAATCCGTGCGCTCCGCAGCGCGACAGCAGCGGGCGCCTGAGGCTCGTGCGCGCTGTGCCGCGATCCTCGGGAGGGAGCGTCGTTCCGAGCGGCAGCGATCAGAGGGCCATGCACCTCAGGATGCCCGGCTGAGCCAGCTGGGCAGGTCAGCGATGGAAGGAAGCAGTGCGTCCGGCTGCCCCAGTTCCAGGTCGCTGGGGCGGAAGCGCCCGGTCTGGACGAGCACACCAGTCATCCCGAGCTGGCGAGCCGGGAGGATATCGGCAGCGAGGCTATCGCCGACCACGGCCACGCGCTCCGCTGGGAGACCGAGGCGCTCCAAGCCGGCTCGGAAGAAGTCGAGCGATGGCTTGCCGACGAGGTGCGCCTGTCGCCCGAGTGCGGCTTCCAGCCCGAGCAAAAAGGCGCCGGTATCGAGTGCCGGGCCATCGCGGCGGTCCCAGACCAGGTTCCGGTGCATGGCGACGAAGTGGGCGCCGCGCAACAACGAGCGGAACGCGCGGTTGAGGCGATCGTAGCTGTAAACGGGACCAGCGCCACCGAAGACGACAACGGTCGCGGTGTCGTCCTCGACCAGCGGGATACCGGCGAACTCTTCCTGCACGTCGCCATCGACCAGGAGGTAGCAGGGCTCGCCAGGATGGTGGGCACGCAGGTAGGCTGCGGTCGCTGCGCCGGCCGTCACGATCTCGTCATCGGCCACCGGGAAACCGAGTTCGCGGAGAAGGGCACCGAGCTGTCGGCGCGTCCGGATCGTGGTGTTGGTGAGGAGGACGAAGGGGATACCCCGTCGGCGCAGCTCCAGCAGCGCCTCGGCCGCTCCGGGGATCGGTTGGCCATCGATGTGCAGGACACCGTCGACATCGAGGAGGAATCCGCTGATAGTCCGCATCGCATCGTCTCCACCGAGCTGGTCGGGTTCCAGCGCCGGACGGCGCCTTTCGCTGTACAGTGTAGCGACCGAGCCGCCGCGCGGTACGCGGACGGTGGTGCTGGAGAAGGTGTCTCCTGGCCGACTCCGCCTCGCGCTCTCTCCGGCACTCGGGCGAACGCTGGGTGGGGACGATCGCGAGCGCATCGGCGCACCGCACCCGTCGAGCGACCGGAGGAAGGCTCGCGTAGCGCCGTTCGGCGCAGTAGCGTGGTCCGGTTTTCTGGTGTCGGCACGAGGTGAGCGGGCGTGATCGGCGCTTGGCTCGTTTTGGCTCTTGCAGCAGCAGTGGCGTGGGGGACAGCGGACTTTCTCGCTGGCTTGGCCGCGCGTCGTCTCCCGCTGCTCATCGTCCTGTTCGGGGTGCAAGCGATCGGGTCGGCGATCGTGCTCCCGTTATGGGTCGCCTGGTCAGGCGAGAGGAGGCTGCCAGGACTGGCTGTGGCCGCCGGGTTCGCCATGGTAGCTGGACTCGCTGCCCTGTATCGTGGGCTCGCCCGGGGGCCGGTGAGCGTGGTGGCACCAGTCGCCGCGCTCGGTGGGGCAGTGCCGGTCGGCATCGGCGTGCTGGCCGGCGAGAGCTTGGCAGGTGAGCACCTGCTGGGGGTACTCATGGGCCTGGTTGGCCTCTCGCTCGTCACGTGGGAGAGAGACCGAGACCGCGTGTCGCCGAGGGGACAATCGACGCTCTCCGCGCTGGCGCACGGCCTCGCCGCAGCGCTGGCGCTGGGGCTGGCAGTGTCGCTGCTCGGCCTGGCGGGTGAAGGGGAGCCGCTCGGCGCGGTCGTCGCGGCGCGAGCGACGGCAGTGCTCCTGCTCGGGACGGTCGTGGCCGGCTGGCTACGGCGGAACGGCGACTGGTCGCTGCTGCGGAACGGCGCGCTCGCGGTGGCTGCGGCGGGGATACTCGATGTCGCGGCGACTGTCTCGTTCGCGCTGGCAGCAGAGCGCGGCCCACTCGGTCCGAGCGGGCTCGTCGCCTCGCTGTATCCGGCGTCGACCGTGCTCCTCGGGGTGGTCGTCCTCGGTGAGCGGCTCTCGGTGCTCCGCTGGGCCGGCATCGGGCTGATCCTCGCCGGTGTGGCTCTGCTGCGCGGTGCCGGGTGACGACCGAGACCGGCTGCGGGACCAGCGAGCGTCGCGCGGCGGCGATGGTAGGGGTGGCCGGCGACTGGTCAGATGCGGGAACAGGCCTCTTGCCGAGTTCCGTGCGGTGCGGTAATTGGGAAAGGGTCATGAGGTTCCGGAAAGGTGGCGACGATGGAACGGATCGGGTTCATCGGTCTGGGAATCATGGGTCAACCGATGGCGCGCAACCTCCTGCGTGCCGGGTTCCCCTTGACCGTCTACACGCGAGACCGACGGAAAATCGAGGCGTTCGTCGAACAGGGGGCGAACGGGGCGAACTCGCCCCGCGAGGTGGCGGAACAGAGCACGGTCGTCATCACCATGCTGCCCGATTCGCCGGAAGTCGAGGAGGTCGCGCTCGGGCCGAACGGGGTGATCGAGGGGATGCAGCCAGGCGGTCTCTTCATCGACATGTCGACGATCGATCCCTCGGTCGCCCGCAAGCTGCACGCGGCGTTTGCGGAACGCGGGGTGGAGGCGCTCGATGCACCGGTTTCCGGTGGCCAGATCGGGGCCGAGCAGGGGACGCTCTCCATCATGGTCGGTGGCTCGGAAGGAGCGTTCCAGCGCGCGTTGCCGATCTTCCAGGCGATGGGAAAGAACATCACGCACGTGGGTGGTCCCGGTGCCGGGCAAGTGGCCAAAGCGTGCAATCAAGTCGTCGTCGCCTTGACGATCCAAGCAGTGGCCGAAGCGCTCCTCCTCGCCGAAAAGGCGGGGGTAGATCCGGCGCGCGTGCGCCAGGCGCTCTTGGGTGGATTTGCGCACAGCCGGATCCTGGAGGTGCATGGGCAACGGATGCTCGAGCGTGCTTTCGCGCCCGGCTTTCGGGCTCGCCTGCACCGGAAGGACTTGCGCATCGCGCAGAACTTGGCGCGCGAGCGATCGGTTCCGCTCCTGGCGACCCAGCAGGTGGCGGCGCTCTTCGACAGCATGCTGGCGCGGGGGTTGGGCGAGCACGACCACTCGGCGCTCGCGCTGGTCTACCGCGCGCTGGCGGGCGAGGAAGGGAAGGATTCCTGACCGAGTCGGCCGTCTTCCCGAGTAGGTGCGGGCGTGCGGGTGCACGGGCTTCACGAGTGCGGGTGAGCCACGGCTGCCGTCGCCTCCGGCAAGCCGTGCGAGAAACCAGCGCCACCGGGCGCTCGAGGGCGGGTCGTCCCATCGAGCGGGGCGAAGCTGTTCTCGCAGCGAGAAGACGCACGCTCTCGGATGATCGCGTCGCTGATTTCAGAGCGGGCGCGAGCCACAGCGCTGGTAGAGCTCGTGCCAGGGACGTAGTCGCTCGAAGACTGCGCTCGCAGTCAGAACATCGGTATCGGCGTAGCGCCGCCCGATGATCTGCAACCCGACCGGCAACCCGCTCGCGCTCAGCCCAGCTGGGATCGAGGCTGCCGGATGCCCGGTGAAGTTGACCGGATAGGTGAGACACCAACCGATCAGTGGGTCGACTGGCTCTCCGTTCACCTCGCGTGGACCGACGGTGTTCCCGTCATCGGCGTTCTCCACAGCAAGGCAGGCCAGGGTCGGTGTGACGAGCAGGTCATAGCGTTCGAAGACGCTCTGGATCGCGTCGTACACCTCCGAGCGGACGCACTGGTCGCGATAGAAATCCAAGGCGGTCATCGAGCGTGTCTTCTCGACCCATTCGAGATACTGTGGGGGAAAATCGTCGCGGTGCTCGCCGAGGAGGTCGATCCCCTGCGCTGCGAACCCTTCGAGCGTCAACAAGTTGATCGGCATGATGAGGCGACACCAGAGGTCGCTCAGCTCGCGCTGGTGGCGGGTGATCCCGAGCCGCACCTCCTCGACACTGGCTCCAGCGTCCGCGAAAGCCTGGACAGCTTGGCTCACGACGGTCGCCACTTCGGGATCGACTGGGAAGACATCGAAGTGAGGGCTGTAGGCGATACGCCAACCGTGGATCGAGCGGCGTGTGGCAGCGAGGAAGTCGACCTGCTCGTCGAGCGCAAAGGGGTCACGTGGATCGTAGCCGGCAATTGCGGAGAGCACGAGCGCCGCGTCCTCGACGGTGCGCGTGATAGGACCCTCGAAGAGGAACGGTGTGTCGCCAGCGAACGCGTTGGGGCGGGAAACGAAGGGAACGCGACCGAAGGAGGCCTTGTACCCGTAGACACCGCACCATGCGGCGGGGATGCGGATCGAGCCGCCGCCGTCGGTTCCCTCGGCGAAGGGGACGAGTCCGTCGGCGACGGCTGCGGCGCTCCCGCCAGACGAACCGCCGGTGTTGCGCCGAAGATCGAAGGGATTGCGCGAAGGACCGAAGAGATAATTGTCGCAGGTTCCACGGAAACCCATGACTGGGCTATTGGTCTTGCCCAGGACGATGGCGCCCGCGCGCTCGACCCGTTCGGCGAACAAGCAAGAGGCGTTGACGACATAGTCTTTGAGCGCCCGGATGCCACCGAAGGTGCTCTTCCATCCGGGCTTGAAATCAAAAAGATCTTTGATCGCGGTCGGTACACCATGGAGCGGGCCGAGTGGATCGCCGCGCAGAACGGCCTGCTCGGCGTCGCGAGCGCGCTGGCGAGCCTCGTCGAATCCGAAATAAACGAAGGCGTTGAGGCTGGGGTTACGCTGCTCGATCCGAGTGATGAAAGCGTCCACGACCTCGACTGGCGAGAGTTGGCGTCGGCGAATACGGAGGGCGAGTTCGGTTGCGCTCATGTAGGCGAGTTCCTCGTGCATCGTCATGACAGCTCTCCTTTCACCCTCGACTGGTGCGTTCGGGTTTCGCCAACGCGACTCGATCCGTTGGCCCTGGGAGTTCATCGGGTTCTGCGGAGCCGCTAGCTCCACGCTACGCCACTCCTCGACTCCTGTCAAGCGGATGCGCGAGTACCTGGCTGAGCAGATCGAATCATGGAGAAAGGAGCCGGGAGGAACAGAGGTCGAGGGCATGAGCGAGGAGGAGAACCCGCGCAGCATCGTTCGTTGCGCGGGTTTTCCCCTCCTCTGTTGGACTAGACGCGAGCGTTCCCTCGGTGTCTTTCCGCGAGATCGTGTTGGCGAGCGGGTTACCGTGCTCCAGAGCCGGTAGACCTGCTTGCCCGGTTCAGGCGACGCTCGAGGAACGGTCGTTCTCGGACTTTTTGTCGCTCGTGCGTGCCTTGGAGCGGATGAGGTGAGCTAGTTCGCTGATCCGCTCTGTGAGGCGCCGATCGAGTTCGGCTGCCTGTGGCAAGAGCGAGGCGCTCGGCCGGTTCGGCATCAGCGCCGCTCGCCAGGCCCGGTCGATCGTCGTGCCCAGGCGCTCGAGGCGCTGGACGAGCGGTGGGTGCGAGTCGATCGGGTGGGGAAGGCGATCGGCCGCAAGCCAGTCCGGCGGTACGGGCGCGTCGAGCCGGTTGGCCGTCAGCCAGGCGACCGCTTGCCCAGCCGGCGGTGGATCGTCCGGCTCCTCACTGAGCCGCGCGAGATAGACTGACCAGGCGGGTACAGCGCAGGCGACCTTGAGGAGGGCAGTGGCCAGGGCCAGACCGCCCGCGACCCGGGCGCCGGCTGCATCGGCGATGAACTCGCGCTCCCGGGAATGGCTCGCGGTCGCCAGCGCGAACCGCTCGATCGTGCAGGTGAAGAGGGGCACGAGCGGTAGCGTGGCCAGGGCGCGCCAATCGCGGGAGACAGCCTTCTGCAACTCGTCGACCGCGTCGGTGGCACTGCGGAAGGCGGGGGCGAAATCGCGCGAGTAGCCTGTGTCAGCACCGTGGAAATGGGCGAGCTCATGGGCGATCACGGAGCGCAGCTCCTCCTCGTCCCACAAATACAGGAGCGGAAGCGAAAGACAGAGCGTGCGCCCGGTGACCCTGCCGGACAACGTCTGCACGGGGACCTCGATCGCATAGCAGTTCGGCTCGTTGGTGACGATCAAGTGGTCGGGCGGTTCCGTACCGAGCTGACGAGCGACGTCATCGATCGCACGCCAGAGGCCGGGCGCATCGGAGCGGCCGACCGGCAGGGCTAGTTCGCGGTGCTCCAGCGGCCGATTGAGGGAGAGTGCTGCCTTCGCCGTGCGAGAGGCGGTGTACAGCCCCAGGAGGGGGATGCCGAGGACGAACCCGCGCGGGACGGCCTCCAACAGTACGAGCGTGACCAGCGTGAGCGAACCAGCCAGAAGCAGCGACAAGGAGATTCCGAGGAGCGCTGCTCCGATCCCGAGCGAACGGACAGCGGCGCGAAAGAACTCCGGAAGACGCTCCAGGGACTTCCGTGCCTGGCTGGCCCGGTCGGCGACGTAGGCGAGGAGCCCGAGAGCGAAGAGACCGGTGAGAACGCTGCTCCAAAGTAGGATTCCCGCCGCGGCGTAGAGCTGGCATTCGAAGAGCGTGCTCCAGGCAGGAAGTTCGCAACGCTCACCCAAATCGAAGAGCTCTCGTGGTCCCGCTGCTCGACTGCCGTATGCTGCGCCGATCGCCTGCCACACTTCAGTTTCGACCTGGTCCCGAACGAATCTGCCGGCGAGAAAGGCGACACCGGGTATGAGGAGCAGGAGCAGTGCCGGGACCAACCACGGACGCAGTGCCGTTGGCTCGTTCGCTGAGACGCTCACGGTTCCCTCCTCTCTCGTGTCCTCCAGTTCTGTCAGCGCCCGGCCGGACGCTTCCTCAGCGTCTCACCGGTGTGGGAACACAGGTGTTCCCGCGCTCTGCGTCTCCGCCTTCGTGAGACTCGTCCCGGTCGGTGCGTTTCGGGAGGGATACCGATCGATGCGACGTGCCCGCGCGGAGGGAACTGCCGAGTTCTGGCTTCTTAGGCCAGACGTGCGGTCACGATCTTGCCCGCAGCCCGCGTGCTCGACAGTTACCGCTACGCGACGATTCATCGCTCGTTGGGAGCACATGCGCCTGAGACTCCTCTCGCCGCGCTTGCCGGTGTGACCGCTACGGGTTGCTCGCTCGTGGCTCGAGGAAGCGTTCGCATCGTCGCACCGGATGCTCCCCTATCGGTGCGCGCCCGTCGCGTCTCGAAGCTGGAGAGGCGCGTGCACACGTTGACTTGCGCACCCTATACTGGGCATTCGTTGGATGACTCATCGGGACGAGTCCAGTATGCAGTTGCCGAGGGCCCGCTCGGCTTTCGATCGGGTGAGAGCGAGCCGGCCCGCCGGATCAGGGATGAGGGCCACCGCTGAGCGGGCAGGTAGCATCGTCGCGAAGGCGAGCACGCGGGTGCCGAGCTCGCGCGAGCTGTCGGCTCATTTTCGGGATGGACCCGTCGGTCGGGAGATCGAGTCGCGTGGCCAGCTGGTGGGCGAAGCGGATGCGGACGAGCGGGCCGAGTCAGTGAAGTCCGGTTCCCGAGCGGCGACGATGATCCCGGTCAAGGCGGTGACGAAGAGGGGATAGCGGTCATTCCCAACGGAACCGTTGTCGTCCCCATCGCTGCCCCCCGTCTCCACCGGTTCCGGTGAGACCGTACCCGGCAGGGCAGCGCTGAGCTGAGGTGCAGATCGCTGACTCGGTCGTGCTTGTCCTCTGAGACCAGAGCGCGTCCTTCAGGGGCTCGTTACGCGCTTTCTCGGGCGGTGGGTAGTTTGTCCGGATCGATCCACCGAGTCTGGTACGCTGCGGTCGGTGCAGTGCAGCTCGTCGAGCAGGACGTTACCCGGCGTCGCGGGGTGCGGAGCCATTCCGGGGCTGCACCAAATTCCTCGATCGTCCCCCAGTCGCGCGGGGGATGGAGCGTGCATGGGAAGGAGTTCGAGCTCCAAAGCGCTGGTCAGTCGGGCGAGTCGAGGGTGCGAGTCTCTTCGTCTTCCTCGGTCGGCGCAGGCGTGGCTCCGGCGAGGTCGAGGATCCACTGGCTGCGGCAAAGCACGATCTGGCATGGTCTGCGGGCAGAGCCAACGCTCGACTGCGTCGCGGGCCCCCGGCAGTACCGACCGGCTCCGACGCAGACACGACGTTGGCTGCGGCAGCCCTGGCGAGGGTGGCCCGGGTCAACGCGATCGGCTCGAGCTGATCCATCAGTTCAGGCGAGTGGTGGCTGACCTGCTCGCCGAGGCATTCAGCATTCAGGGGAGTGTGCAGAGAGATCGGCAGGTCATCCGGTGCTCGCTGCGTGCGATGTCTCGTTCCGTTCCCTCTTTCTCCCGGCCAGCAGTGCCGATCTCCCCCTCGACCTTGGTCGATGTCGATGTGTCGGCTCATGAATGTCGAGAACGAGTACGAACAGTTTTCGGCGATGTCTCGGGACCGTTCCGGCACTGCCTGCTGCCGGAGTCACTTCCGCGGCACCGAAATGATCCGCGTTAGCTCCCAAACCGTCAGGAACCGGGCGGTGCCAACAGCCTACCCCAGGTGATGCGAACCTCCTCTACCCGATCGCAGCGCCTAGAACCCGACGCGATGACCGACCGTTGCCCACCGATCGGTTCGAGCGGGTGGCAGCAGTCGTGCCAACGGTCTCACGCGTCGTCGCGGTCGAGCAGTCCGGCGAGCCTGGTCACCAGTTGGTTCGCCCGCTCGATGGTCTGCTTGGAGGGCATCGGGTCAGGCCGCATGCCGCAGTGGGCGAGATCGTTGCGGAGTTGGGCCACCTGGTCCCACAGCTCGGCGATCCGCCGCTCGGGCAGCGCGTGCAGCAGCGGCGAGCCGTCCCGCAGCTGCTGCTGGAGCCCATTCAGTTCGTTTTCCGCCCGCGCACGGCTCTCCCGCTGCAGCCAACTCGGCCGCAGTTCCGGAAACGTCCGCCAGAGGTACCAGCTCACCAGCCACTCGCGGGCCAGCGTGACTGCCTGGAGGACCAGGCCCTTGCCGAGCGCGTAGCGGATCAGCTCGAGCTGGGCCCGGAGATTGCTCTCGTCGAGCTGCTCCGGCTGCGGATGGGCGAGCGGCCCGATCTCGGCGCGCACCCGCTCAGCCAGCACGGCGAAGGGCGGCGTCCAACGAGCCAGCTCCTGCTGTGCGGTCGCGAGTCGCTGGTTCAGGCGGTACGCGGCCGCCAGTGCCTCGAGTGGGCGAGCCAGCCAGGCAGCCTGGCTGAGCGAATCGAGCTCCTTGCCGACCCTGGCCAGCTGCCGGGGTAGTTCTGGGGACTGCCGGCGGTAGAGGTCGCTGTGGGTCGCCTGGATCCGCGCGGCGAGCAGGCGCCCGTCGCCGCTCCGGGCGAGGGCCTCGATGCCGCTCGCCCACTCGGCCAAATCGACGAGGGGACTGAGATCGAAGACCGGCGTCTCGTCGCGCTCGCGGTCGCGCGCCTCGAAGGCGCCGTAGAGGATCCGCTGGATCGTGACTCCACGCAATCGTCGCAGAACCAGCGCGGCGACTGCGGCGAAGAGCGGCAACGAGCGGAAGCCGTGCGTGACGTCGAGCACCAGCTCGGCCTGTTCGGGAACGGCGGTGACCAGCGCGTCGAAGATCTGCCAGAGTTCGGACTCGCTTTTCCCGGCCGGAATGAGCACCGGCTGTGCCCGCTCGCCGAGCTGCGCCTCGAGCGTCCGCCAGTTCGCGTGCGCCGCGCTGTCGGGTGTCAGGAGGACGAGCGACCGTTCCGGGGCGAACCAGGCATCGAGCGCGACGGGGAAGAGCGCACTCCGGTATCGTCGGAGGCGTTCCCCATCGTCCCACACGTAGGTCGTTTCCTGATAGGTACCTGTCCCCAACACCGTCATCACGAGCACGGCTGCTTTCCTCCGCTGATTCGGCACGAGAACCCCAGTGTTCACCTCGACGACCGATGATAAAAACGGAAAACGCTGCGAGGAAGGGAGTTCCGTCCGTGGGAAGCCTGTACCGCTGGCTGGACGGTCCGCTGCGGAGCCAGATCGTCCGTGTGTGGGGTGGCTGGGTGCGGCCAGCGCCGCTTCAAGACGATCCGTCCTGGTACGAGACCGGCCTATCGGAGGACGAACTGATCGGGATCTTGCCCGCGCGCCCGATCGGTGACGAGAGCGGTGAGGACCTGCCTCCGGACGCGATCGAGTTCCTCACCGCGGACGGAGACGACGCGGACCGACCGGAGCCGGAGGAGCCGGAAGACTCAGAGGCAGCGCTGTCCCCAGTGGAGGTGGTCCTCTTGCCGGAACCAGGCGTCTGTTCGACGCGGCCCACCAGCATCCCCCAGTGGTTGGTCGACGAGAAGGCGGCCGACCGGCTGCGCGACCGACGGACGGCGTCCAGTGCGGTGGGTCGTTCGTCCGCCGCGCAACCGCTGTCGACGAGCACGACGCGGTCCTCTGGCCGATCGGCAGAGGGTGAGGCGGCTGCAGCAGGATCGCGTCCACCGGCGAAGGACGAGTGCGCTCCAGCGGGGCGCGCGCCGCGCGGACGCTGGGACGATCTGGCGTGGCCGCTCGCGTGGCTGGCTGGCCAGCTCGCCGAGCTCCTCGAGCCGCGTTGGGTGGTGCAGGCAGACGTGCCGTGCCGACTCGGTCCCTACCGCGCAGTGCAACTGCGCGCGCCGCTCGCGGTGGTCGAACCGGCGCAGTGGGAGACAGCGCGCGGTGGGGTGCTCACTGACGCGCCCCGGCTCGTCATCGAGGTCGTGGCGTCGGGGAACACGGGTGTCGTCCTCCGCCGGCGGGTCGACCAGTGGCTCGGCTACGGTGCCGGCGAAGTCTGGGTGGTCGATCCCGAGCGCGGTTGGCTCACGGCGGAACGACCGGGACGCGAGCCGAGCTGGTATGCGCCGCCGGCTCCGCTCCCGCTCGGCGCACTGGCGCCGGGGCGCTGCCTGGACCTCGTGCCGCTGTTCCGGCCGACCGCTGCGCGGCCGGGCGGAGCTGGCCCGGAGGGTCGTCTTGACACGACTAGAGCGCGTCGGTGAGCATGAGGAGCACGGTCGTCCCCTGATCGCTCCCCTTGACGACGACGGTCAGCGCAGCCTGACCGCGCTTGGCAGCGATCGAGTTGGCTGGAGCGGCTTGCAGCTGCCAGCCGAGCTGCGGGAGCGCCGTGCGGTAGAACTCCAGCACGCGATCGGCCGGATCGGGCACGGCGAAGCTGATGGTCCCGCCGTTCTCGACCTGGGTCGCCAGCGGCGAGAGTTTGCCTGGCTGGGCGCCGGGATAGAGCGGCACCTGGTGCATCGCCCACGGCTCGATCATCTGGTAGGAGGTCGGCGCCGCTTGGGCGCCGGTACCGTAGCCGTAGGGGTCACTGCTGGCGCTGCTCTCCCCTGGGGTCGCCTCGGGGGCGGTCCCAGATCTCGAGCGGCGGCAGGCGATCCCGAGCGGCAGCGAGGCGAGCACTACGAGGAACGCTCTCCGTCTCATCGGTCCTCCTCGACGCAGGGTCGAAGCCACGGCCGGGCCGGCACGGCTGCCGGCCGCGACGCGTCTCATTCCTGCACGCGAAGCATACTCCGCGCCGCGCCTGCTGCGAGACCGGCAGCCAGCACTGCCGCGATCCCGAGGATGGCGCGCCCGTTCTCAGCCAGGGCCTGCCCGGCCCAGGCGGCGCGCAACAGCGTCACGACCGGATCGAGCGGGAGGAAGCGCGCGATCTGGTGGACGCGCTCCGGCAGCAGCTCGCGGGGCAGGGCAGCGCCGGTGAGGAAGATCATCGGATAGAGGAGCACCATTCCCACGACTTGGGCGGCCGTCGCACTGGGCAGCCAGAAGCCGAGTCCGAACCCGAGCGCGAAAAGTGCGAGCGCGCTCACGGCGTAGGCCAGGACAGCGGGCCAGATTCGGTCGGGCCAGCGCACATCGTACACCAGGTCGGCCACGACCACGAGGAGCATCATGCCGATGGTCGTCAGGACGAAGGCGGTCACCACCTCCGCAACCAGCAGTTCGAGCGCGCTGACCGGCGTCACGGCGAGTCGCCGCAGGATCCCGCGCTCGCGCAGGCTCGCGATGTGGACGGGGATGCTGACCAGTCCGACCGTCGCTACGATCATCGCGGTGTAGGCGGGTACCGACACATCGACCGTTCCCAGTCCCCCGTAGCGGGGCTTCGGTTCGTTCCCGTAGATCGTACCGAAGATCAGGATGAGGACGGTCGGGAGCAGGAGCGCGAAGAAGAGCGTGTACGGCTCGCGGGCGTACAACCGCAGCTCGGTCAGCGTGAGCGCTGCGATCCGTCGGGCGAACGCACCGCGAGTCCGTACCGAGTCGGCCAGCATCGGCTCCTCCCGATCAGGAACATGACGAGGCATCGAACCGTCTCCTCGCCAGCGGCCCCACCCTGCGCTGCTCGCTCGTCCCGCCGACACGAGTATCCCGGAGCGAGCGCGGGTGCTGTGGTCCTCCAGAACCGGCATGATGACGCCGCGAGCGGTCTCGTCCGCATCGACCGAGCGGCAATGCCCGGAGGGCCCGCACTGCGCAAGAGCTCCACTGCTCACCTGCCCAAAGACATAGCGGCGTGCGAGCGCGGCGTCAACCTTTGAGCGAGCCGGCGAGCAGACCGCGCAGGAAGTAGCGTCCCAAGAGGACATAGACCAGCAGCGTGGGTAACGCCACCAACAGCGCCCCGGCCATCTGGACGTTCCACATCGTGTACTGGCTGCCGGCGATGTTCTGGAGCGCGACGGTGACCGGTCGCTCCTGTGGCGAGTTGGTGATGACGAGTCCGAAGAGGAACTCGTTCCAGATCGAGGTGAATTGCCAGATCGCGACCACGACGAAACCGGTCGCCGAGAGCGGCAGGATGATGCGCCGGTAGATGGTGAAGAACCCAGCGCCATCGACCTTGGCCGCCTCGAGCAGCTCCGTCGGGATGGAGGCGTAGTAGTTGCGGAAGATGAGCGTGGTGATCGGGATGCCATAGACGACGTGGGTGAGGATGAGGCCGGGGATCGACCCGTAGAGCCCCAAGCGCTGCAGCGTCAAGACGAGCGGGATCAAGATGCTCTGATAGGGGATGAACATCCCGAACAGGATCGCGGTGAACAGGGCATCGGACCCGCGGAAGCGCCATTTGGACAGGACGTAGCCGTTGAGCGAGCCGAGCAGGCTTGAGATTATCGTCGCCGGGATGACCATCTGGAAGCTGTTGAGGAAGCTCCGTTCGAGCGTGTTCCAGGCCGCGATGAAGCTATCGAACCGCAGGCCGGAGGGGAGATCCCACATCCGGCTGATGTTCACCTCCTCGAAGCTCTTCATCCCGGTGATGAACATCAGATAGACGGGCAAGAGATAGAAGAGCGCGAAGCCGACCATGACGGCATACATGGCCAGGCGCGTGGGGCGCAAGCGGCGAACGGGAAACTGGCGCGCGCTCATCGTTCGGTCTCCGTGCGCAGTCGCCAGATCAAGTAGGGGACGATCAGGACCGAGACCATGACCAGCATGACGAGAGCGATCGCAGCCCCTTCCGCGTACTTGTTGCTCTTGAAGGTCGTCTCGTACATGAAGATGCCCGGCACGTCGGTGGCGAAGCCCGGTCCACCGCCGGTCTGGGTCATGATGAGGTCGAAGATCTTGAGCGAGATGTGGCCCAGCACGATGACCGCGGCGAGCGTGACGGGCTGCAGGAGGGGGAAGGTGATGTAGCGGAACACCTGCCACTCGCTCGCGCCGTCGACGCGAGCGGCCTCGCGCAGCTCGTCGGGGATCCCGCGCAGTGCGGCCAGATACATGGCCATGGTGAAGCCGGACATCTGCCAGATCGCCGCGATGATGACCGGCAGCATAGCGAGTGGAATGCCGAGCGGCACCCGCAGCCACTCGGGCTGCCAACCACCATTCGGCCAGACCTCGGACGTCGTGCTCCACGCGATGAAGATGGGCAGCCCGAGCTTTTGGAAGAGCAGGTTGAGTCCGGTCGGCTCCTGCGGCGTTCCCGGGACGAAGAGCCACTGCCAGGCCGTTCCGGTCACGACGAAGGAGATGGCCATCGGGAAGAGGTAGACCGTGCGGAAGAACGACTCGCCGCGGACGCGCGAGTCGAGCAACACCGCCAGCAGGAGCCCGATCACGAGCGAGCCGATCAAGAAGAAGACCGTGAAGACGATCGTGTTGCGGAGATCGCTCTGGAAGCGGTAGGAGGTGAAGATCGTCGCATAGTTCCGGAAGCCGACGAAGGTGAGGTCGGGCACGATCCCCTGCCAGCGGCTGAGCGAGACGACGGTGCTCCAGAGGATGAAGCCGTAAACGAAGACGAGGATCGCCGCGATCGAGGGAGCGAGCACGGCGAACGGGATGAAGCGATCGATGCGGGGGAAGCGGACGCGCGTCGCCGCTTCCCGCCGCGCCACTCGTGGTCGAATTTCTTCGGCTACCTTCCCAGCCATCGATCGTCCTTGCCGGAACGACTCGAGACCGTGCATCTCATGTCTTGAGCTCGCGAGCCGCCTCGATGAGCATCGCCTTGACCTGCTTCTTGTCGCGGCTGGCCGAGAAGACGTTGAGCGCGTTTCCGTACTCCGTCATGTAGGCCTCGTTGGCGGCCGCACCGTGGACGACACTCGGGGCCAGCGCGTCCTGGGCGAACCGGTCGATCGAGTAGAGCAGGTACTCGTCGTAGACGCTGCGGTCGGGATCGGTCCGCGCCGGGATGGAGCCTTTCTTGGGATTGAAGGCGTCCTGGCCCTCGCGCGAGCCGCAGACTTTCAGCCACTCGATGGCGTTGTTGCGGTGCGGGGCACCCTTGGGCAAGCCGAAGCTGTCGCTGAGCCACATGAACATGCCGTCGGTGCCGGGCGAAGGAGCCCAACCGAACACCTCGCCTGCCTTGGCGCCCTTGTTGATGAAATAGCCGTACGCCCAGTCCCCCATGATGGTCATCGCGGCGGTCCCGTCGATGACCCGTTGGGCAGCATCGGCCCAGCTGAGCGCTGAGCGGTCTTCGTTGGCGAAGCTGAGGAAGCGGTCGAGCACCTCGATCGCCTCATCCACCCGCGGGTCCGACTCCCACCTGCTGGGCTCGCTGAACAGCTTGGTGTAGTCGGCGGGGCCGAAGACAGCCAGAAGCAGGTCCTCGAACAGGTGCGGCACCTCGAACTTGTCCTTGCCGCCGACCGAAAGCGGGGTGACGCCAGCCGCCTTCAGCTTCTCGGCGACCGCGAAGAAGTCGTCGAGCGTCTTGGGCGGCTCGAGGCCGTTGTCGGCGAAGACCTTCTTGTTGTACCAGAGCATGTTCGAGCGGTGGATGTTGACAGGCACCGAGAAGAACTCGCCCTTGTACGAGATCTGGTCGAGCAGGGTCTTGGGCATGACCTCGCTCCAGCCTTCCTGCTCGAAGAGATCGTTGATCGGCTCCATCTTGCCAGCGACCACCCAGGTGCCGATCAGCTCCTGACCGGCATGGACCTGGAAGCTGTCCGGCGGATTGCCGCCCTGCATGCGGGTGACCAGCACGGCTTTGGCGTTGGTGCCTGCACCGCCAGCGACCGTGGCGTTGATGATCTCCACGCCCGGCTTGCGCTTCTTGAAGATCTCGAAGAGTGCGGCCAGCCCGTCGGCCTCGCCCGGGTTCGTCCACCAGCTGAAGATCTCCAGCTTGTCCTCGCCGGCCGCCGCCGCGGGTGTCTGCGCCGCCTGGGGGGCTGGAGTGGGTGTCGGCTGCGCGCCGCCACCGCAGGCCGCGAGCAAGCTGGCTCCGCTGGAGAGCGCGACTCCGATCGCCAGAGTGCGGCGGATCAACTGGCGCCGCGTGAGCTCCTGTTTCCTGCCGACCTGCGTGATCCGTTCCATGGTGACCGTCCTCCTTCCTCACGTGCTCCGCCCGTGCGTTCGGCTCCCGCTCAGCGATCGGCTTCCATCACCTCGTCGTTTTCCCCCTTTCTGGTCGACACGTTCGCGCTCGGGACGACTCGCTCGCGAGTCGGGTCAGCAGCGCGCTCGATGACTGCCGCGATCACATCGGGTGGTAGGGACCAGGCCCGGACATTGCCGGCCAAGTGAGCCCGCATCGCTGCTTCGGCAGCCTGGGGGTCGTGCGCCGCCAGGGCGCGAAAGATCGCCCGGTGCTCGTCGGTCACGGTCGCGAGCGAGTCCCACAGCCGGTTGGTGACCCGGCGGCTGGCCATGAGGAGCCAGCGGCACGAGTACAGGATCCGGTCGAGCACCCGGTTCCCGATGACTGCGCAGATCTGCGCATGGAACGCGAGGTCGCACTCGAGGTAACGATCCGGCTCGCTCTCCAGCGCTCGCATCTCCGCGAGCGTCGCCTCCAGGCGGTCGAGCTGCTCCCGACCGATGCTGCCGGCAGCTCGCGCTGCGACGACCGGCTCGATCATGAGCCGGACCTCGTGCAGCTCGACGAGGAGGTGCCGAACCTCGATCGGGTCGAGCATGTCGAGCAAGAGCGGGTGCAAGTAGTTCCATTCCTGTGGCGGGCGCAACTCCATGCGGCGCCCCGACGAGATGCGGACCAGGTCCAAACCGGCGAGCAGTTGCATCGCCTCGCGGGCGACCGTCCGCGAGACTCCGTAGCGCGCGCAGATCTCCTGTTCGGAGGGAAGAACGGCGCCTGGTTCGCGGGCGAGCGCGATCAGCTCGCGACCGAGATGGACCGCGACCTGAGTCGGGAGTTTGCGGACTTCGACCGTTGCCACGTGTCGCCCCCGGCGCAGGCTTGTCGTGTCGGAAGCTGTCCGACAGTATGATAGCAGCCGAGATCGGCCGTGTCAAGCATCGAGTGGACGCACTGTGGGCGGCGAGCGATCCGGACACCGGGACATGCGCGTTCCTTCGCCGAGTGGTGCTGTGGGTGGAATGCGCGGAGTTTCCGGGCAGGGTGACGCGGTCCGTCTGGCTGGAGAGGTGCCTGGCCGCACGGCGATCAGCCGAGGTCGCCGGAGCTCGACAGCTGATCAGCCCACCAGGCCTCGAGCGGGACGGTGAGGTACGGCTCGGCCGGCGCTCGCAGGATCCGCGCCAGGCGACGGGCTTGCTCGAAAAGGAACTCCCGGGCAGGGCGTCGAGTTCCCCCGACGAGCAACGGCTGGTCCCACCAGTGCTCCCAGGCAACGAGGAAGCGGCGCAAACCCTCGGCCGTCAAGCGGACGCCGCGCTCCGGATCGGGCGGGGTGAAGTGCTCGGGCTCGAGTTCCCCGTTTTTCAGGAGTCGGAGCGCGAGGGCATCGACCGCTGGGCGGAACTCTTCGATCAGGTCCAGAGCGAGCGATGGTCGGCCGGGCCGGAATCGGTGCAGGAAGCCGACGGTGGGGTCGAGTCCGACGGCTCGGAGTGCGCTGACGGCACGTTGCGTGAGCAGCGTGTAGCCGAGGCTGAGGAGCGCGTTCACCGGGTCGGGTGGCGGCCGGCGCTGGCGACCGGAGAAGCCGAGCGATGCCGGGAGGAGCTGTGTCAACGCGGTGAAGTAGGCACCGCTGCCGTATCCTTCGCTGGCCAGTAGTCCGCCGAGCCCGCCAGCGCGACTCGCGCGCAGCAGCGCGTCGCGGAGCGCGTCGAGTGCGCTGCTTAGATCCGGGTGCTCGTCGAGATAGCGCAGGAGGAGTGTCCCTTGGTTGCGGAGCTTGCCGCGGACGAAGCGGCGGGCCAGTTCGAGGGCGAGCTCCTCGTCCCGCGATGCCTCGAGCTGACGCACGCGGAGTTCAGCGGAGCCACTTTCGGGGCCGACGAGGCGCCCGCGGTACTCCCCGTCCGCGGTCAGCAGAACCAGCTCGATGCCGCGCTCGAGGAGCGTGGCCAGCGTCGGCGTGGTGACGTGGACGTTGCCGAAGAGGAGGACGAGTTGGAGGCGGAGCAGCGGGACGCGGGCCAGCGTTTCGCGATCGCGCTCGACCAGGAGGAGTTCGCCCGAGCGGCGCAGGACGGCGCCTTGCTCGACCACGTAGAGCACACGCATGCGAACCCCCCATGGAGCACTCTCGCCGGGCACGGCACTGGTCGA
>NZ_JBRBZA010000012.1:0-19323 GCF_053493975.1 Thermomicrobium sp. | reverse complement strand
CGCAAGCGTGCCGAAGAAGCGCTCCGCGAGGCCGAGGAACGCTACCGCACGCTCGTCGAACAGCTGCCGGCTGTCGTCTATCTAGAGGGAGCGCAGCCCATCCGTTACCCGGACGGCCGACTGGCGCGGCCACTTCTCTACGTCAGCCCGCAGGTGGAACAGCTCACCGGTTACCGGCCGGAGGAGCACCAGCAGGACCGCACGCTCTGGATCCGCGCGATCCATCCGGAAGACTATCCACGCGTCCGGCAGGAAACGCGGGAGGCATGGGCAACGGGCCAGTTCCGGAGCGAGTTCCGGATCGTGCGACGCGACGGTGCAGTCCGCTGGATCGAGAGTACCGCACGCCTCGTCCGCGACGATCAGGGGAAACCGCTTTACTGGCAGGGCGTCATGCTCGACGTCACCGAGCGCAAGCAGGCCGAGCACGCGCTGCGCGAGGCCGAGGAACGCTACCGGACGCTCGTCGAGCAGATCCCAGCAGCAGTGCTCGTCACGTCAGCCGATCCGGTCGTCCTCCCGGATGGCTCGCTCCACTACCCGGTGAGCTTCCTCAGCCAGCGGATCGAGGAGGTAACCGGGTTCAGCCGCGAGGAGTTCCTCGCGACGCCCGGTCTCTGGTTCAGCCGCATGCACCCGGACGACCAGCCGCGCGTTTTCGCCGAGGCCGTGCGGACCGACGAGACCGGCGAACCGTTCCAAGCGACGTACCGGTTCCAGCGCAAGGACGGGCGTTGGGTTTGGCTGGAGAACCGGGCGATCATGATCCGCGATGCCGAGGGCAAGCCACTGTTCTGGCACGGCCTCTTGATCGACGTGACCGAGCGCAAGCGCGCCGAAGAACTCCTGCTCGCCCAGACGACTCTGCTGCGCATGATCGCGGAAGCGGCCCCCTTGAGCGAGATCCTCGAACTCCTCTGTCGCCTCGTGGAACAGCAGGCTCCCGACCTCCGCTGCTCGGTCCTGCTGCTCGGGTCCGATGACCGACTCTACCACGGTGCAGCACCCAACCTGCCATCCTCCTACACTGCCGCGATCGACGGCCTCCCGATCGGTCCCCAGGCCGGAAGTTGCGGCACCGCCGCGTACCTCGGACGAGCGATCTTCGTCGAGGATATCGCCAGCGATCCCCGTTGGACCGCCTATCGGGAGGTCGCGCTCGCAGCTGGCTTGCGCGCTTGCTGGTCCACGCCGATCCTGGGCACGACTGGGAACGTCCTTGGAACGCTCGCCCTCTATGCGAGCGAGCCACGCGGCCCGCAGCCCAACGAGGAACGGCTGCTCGAGCTCGCGACGCAGCTCGCAGCGCTCGCCCTGGAACGCTGGCAGGAGTCGGAAGCGCTGCGCCACCGCGCCTTCCATGACCCCTTGACCGGCTTGCCCAACCGACTCTTGTTCCTCGACCGTCTGGAGCACGCCTTGGCACGCGCCGATCGGGATGGTGGAGGCCTCGCCGTCCTCTTCCTCGATCTGGACGACTTCAAGCGCGTGAACGATACCTGGGGGCATGCGGTGGGGGACGCCACGCTGGAGGAGATCGCCACTCGGTTGAGCCAGCAGGTGCGGGCTGGTGACACGGTCGCCCGCTTCGCTGGCGACGAGTTCACGGTCCTGCTCGAGAATGTGACGGGGGAGGTCGATGTCCGTGCCGTCGCCGAGCGCTTGCTCGCTGCCCTCGAACCGCCCATCCAGAGCGGCGAACACGAGGTCCGCATCGGTCTCTCCATCGGGGCAGCGGTCGCCACTGACCGGCCACTGCCGGACAGTGGCACGCTGCTGCTCAGTGCCGATCAGGCACTCTATGCTGCCAAACGGCGGGGCAAGGGCTGCTTTGAGATCGCGATTGTCCAACCCGGCAGCAGCCAGGCCGAACGCCGGTCCAGCTGAAGGAACGCGCACTAAGACACTGGAGCTCGATCACCAGCTGACGAGCGCAGGAGCTTTCCCTGGAACGCATGGGGTCGCACGACGAGAAGGCATCCGACGCCGTGACCAGCGCCCGATCGGCGCGGTATCATGGTGACCTCGGAGGAGGACCGGGTGGCCGGACAAACAGTTCGCTTGGTGACCATCGAACGGATCGCGGGCCAGGAACTCTGGGTCCAGCCAGCGGCTTTCCGCGACCTTTCCCGACTCGCCCAGCTCCAACGTGCCTGCTTCGAGCCACGCCAGGCCTACAGCCTGTGGGCCCTCGTCGTTCTCTGGTTCTGGCCTGGTGTTCGGGTGCTGGTCGCACGGGTCGCGGACGAGGTCGTCGGGTGCGTGGTGGGGGACCGGCGTGGCCGCCATGCGCGTGTCCTCAACCTCTGTGTGGCACCAGCCTGGCGACGGCGCGGGATCGGTGCGCTCCTGCTCGCCGCCCTGGAGCAGGAACTCGCGGCCGATCTCTATACCTTGATGGTCGAGGACAAGAACGCACCCGCCCGAGCGCTCTATCGTCGATTCGGCTACGTGCCGATCGCCGAGGTTCGCCACTATTACGGTCGCAATCGCCACGGCGTCCTCATGCAGAAACGCCGTGGCGAACGCCCGCACTGGCCGTGAGCGCCGCTACCAGCACCGCCCGCTGAGACAGACCGACCCCTGTCCGGGATTGTGGAGCATGAGGACGATCCCCGCACCCCACACCACGATGAAGAGGAGCGCCAGGATCACCGCAGTGAGCACGATCGCCCGCCCGCGGGGCGTCAGCGGTTCCGGTTGCATGCCGATGAATCCCATACCCTGCCCCTTTCTTCTCGGGCCGGATTGTAACGCGTCGGATGCTCGCCAGCCTACGCCGAGAGGAGGCGAGCCGTGCTCACTCGCCCACGCTCGCCTCATGGCCGGTGCTCACCATCGGCGCACCGTGGCGATCACGCAGGATCACCTTGCCCGATCGCTGCTCGCTTCCCCGCTGGTCGCGCGCCACGCACGAGCGCAGCGCTGCGCGCTCCGGCGAGCCTCGTTCAGAGGACGCGGCCGCAGCGTGGACAGAAGACTTCCGCATCGCTGATATCGGCATGGCAGTACGGGCAGCGATTGTCCACCGGGCGGGGTACAGTATCGGCCGCCGGTCGCGCGAGCACCGCTGTCTCCTGCTCGGCTATGTCGCCGCGCGTGCTCCCCCCGGTCTCCGGAGCTGCGGCGGCAGCACGCAATGGCCTCGTCGGTTCCCCTGCTGGGTGGACTGGCTCTGTCTTGTACGCCACCTCCGGTTGGTGCCGGACGAAGGGAACACGCGGCGGCAGAGGACGGGTCGGCGTGTGCTGGAGCGTGAACTCCAGATCGCGGCGAATCGGTTCGACCTCCTCTTCGACTGCTCGCGCGCCGAGCACGGCCGCGAGCACGATGAGCGGGAGACCGAAGAGTGCACCAGCCAGCAACACCCACGGCATGCTCTCGCTCAAGAGGCGCGCCACGATCGCCTGCTCGAAGAGTCCCGACGGAGCGCCACCCAGGAGATACAGCCGGATCGCCCGCAGCGCGAAGCCGAGCACGAGCAGGCCGTTGGCCAGCGCGATGGCCGCACCGAGCAGACGCCCGAGTATGCCCGGCTGTGGCGTCAGGATCACTGAGCTCGCCCCGTAGCCGATGAGGAAGGTACAGGCGACGAGCACCAGGACCGCAGCCAAAAAGCTCGCTGCTCCCTCGCCGAGTCCCGTACGCTCGGCGAGATCCAGACCCCACGGCTGCGCCCAGAACTCGCCCAGCGCGAAGCCGAGCAAGATTCCCAGCGTCACCACGAGTTCCCGCGCCGCCCCACGCCAGAAGCCGACTGGGACGAAGAGCGCGAGCAACACGAGCAGCAAGACATCGAGCGCGAGATAAAGGGTCACGGCACGTCACATCCGCTGACGAGCGACGACTCCGTACCAAGCCTACCATGCACCGCACGGCGGTCAGCGTGGCAACTCGCGGAGTGCTGCCAGGCCATCGCGCAACAAACGGGCTGGGCGGAGTTCTCTGCTGAGGTCTCGCAGGATCTCTCGATACTTCCGAACCTTCGGAGTACTGTCGACCGTCAGGTAATGGCGAATGGCATGGGCGAGTGCCGCCGGCACCTCTCGCAGGAGGTAGGGTCGAGCATGGACGAACGGTGTGACGTTGCGGATCAACTCCAGGTCCGGTAGCACGAAGCTCGCCTCGAGCTTCTCCCAGTACCGGCTGAGCGCCAGTGCGGAATAGTCACCGGTCTGGCGCGCCTCGAGAATCGCCTCGGCAGCGAGCTTGCCGGAGATCATCGCGAAGTTCGATCCCTCGCGACTGAGCGGGTTGACGAACCCGGCCGCATCGCCCACGACCAGCGCTCCGTCGGTGAAAAGGGTGGGGAGTGCTCGCCAACCACCTTCCGGGATCAGGTGCGCGCTGTATTCGACGAGCTCAGCCCCTTCCAGGAGCGGTGCGATCGCCGGATGCCGCTTGAAGCGTTCCAGGAGATCACTGACATTGACCTCGTGCGCGATGAGATCGCTGAGCAGCGCTCCCGTCCCGATCGACAGCGTCTCCCGATTGGTATAGATGAAGCCGTACCCGAGCAAACCGCCCGTTGCCGCGCCGAACGCCTCGATGGCGACCCCTTGGCCGGGCGGCACCGCGAAGCGGCGGTCGATCTCCTCCGCGGGCAACCGGAGCAGCTCTTTCGCGACGAGCGCCTGCTCCTCGGGGCGGGCGTCACGCGCCAAACCAGCCTTCTGCGCGAGGAGCGAGTTCGCTCCGTCAGCCAACACGACCACGTCCGCGTACAGGTCTCCCTGCTCCCCGGCACGTACGCCGACGATCCGACCATCGTCCCAGAGGACATCCTCGACCGTGACCTCGGCCGCGATCAGGGCACCGGCTGCCTCCGCCTGCTGGGCGAACCAGCGATCCCACTCGGCACGGAGAACACTGAATGCATTGTAGGGTGGCTGACCGAAGACCGGCGTGCGGTAGCTCAAGCCGATCGCATCTTCGTCGGTGAGCAGCAGATACCGCTGCTCGACGATCGCTCGCTCGAGCGGTGCCTCACGCCAGAATCCGGGAACCAACTCCTCGGTCGGCTGGCGGTAGAGGATCCCACCCATCACGTTCTTGGCTCCGGGATAGGCACCGCGCTCGAGGACGACCACCTCCACCCCTGCTCGAGCGAGCGTCAACGCTGCAGCGACACCCGCTGGGCCGGCTCCGACCACGATGACGTCGACGCGCTCCTGGCTCATGCACCTTTCCCTCGTCGTTCGCGGAGCCGAGCGATGAGACGCGGCACGATCTCGCGCCAGTCACCGATGATCGCGAGATCGGCCATCTTGACCAGCGGAGCATTGGGATCGCGATTGATCACCACGATCGTCTCGCTCCCTTGCATCGCCACCGTATGCTGGACCGCGCCCGAGACTCCGACCCCGAGATACAGCTTGGGACGAACCTGCTTGCCGGTTTGACCGATCTGCTCGTAGTGCGGGCGCCAGCCGAGGTCGCTGACCGCTCGGGTGCAGCCGAGCGCCCCACCGAGGAGCTCCGCCAGTTCCGCCAGCGGCCCAAACCCCTCCGGCCCGCCGATCCCCCGGCCACCGACGACCACCACCGGCGCACTTTCCAGATCGACCTGCCCACGCGGCTTATCCACCATCCGCGTGACGCGCACGCGCCGGTCACGCTCGTCCAGCACCACTTCCAGTGCCTCGATCGTCGCGGTCGCCTCGGCCGGCTCGGGTGGGCGGAACGCACCGGAGCGCACGGTCACGACCGCAGCGCGCTCGCGGCTCGCCCGCACGGTAGTGAGCAGCTTGCTCTGATACACCGGACGCGTGACGACGAACGCCTCCGGCGTGACCTCCAGCGCGACGATATCGACCAAGTGAGGAATACGGCGCTCAGCGGCGACCAGTGCCGCGGTATCGCGCCCCAGGGTCGTGCCGGGCACGAGAACGAGCGCCGGCTCGACCTGCTCCCACGCGCGCTGGACCGCTCGTGCCATCCGCGCTGCCACCGGGTCAGCGAATTCCGGCCCGTCGGCCACGAGCACGCGCGCCACGCCGAGGCGTGCGACCTGCTCGGCGGCTCCGCTGACCCCGTGTCCCACGACGAGTGCCGTGACCGGGCCGAGCGCTGCGCTCGCCTGGCTCGCCGCACCGAACAGCTCCAGCGCAGCCGGGCGCGCTGCGCCCTGCGCCGTTTCGACGACGACCAGGAGACCCTCTCCAGCCATCGATCGCTCATCCCTTCCTCAGCCCAGCAAGCCGCGCGCTTCCAGGAATACGAGCAGGCGCTCGGCTGCCTCGTCGGGCGAGACGTCCTGGACCACGATACCTGCTGCCTTCGCTTCCGGTTGGCTCGCGCCAGCCCAGCTGACGAGCGGTACCAACTCACTGGCGTCCAGACCGAGATCAGCCGGTGCGAGTCGCTCGACCGGCTTGCGGCGAGCGTCCATGATGCCGCGCAACGTGGGCAAGCGTGGCTGGGGCAACGCGGAGAGCGCGCAGAGCACCAGAGGCGGAGCCACATCCTGGAACTGGTGCCCGTCCTCGATCTCCCGTTCGATGGTGAAAACACCGTCCCGAAACTCCCAGCCGACCACATTGCTCACCAGAGGAACATCGAGCAAGGCTGCTACCGCGGGGCCGACGTTGCCGGTTCCGGAATCGCTCGTCTCTTGCCCGCACCAGATCACGTCCGGCTGTTCGCGTCGCAGCCAGGCGGCGAGCACGGTCGCCGTTACCCAGCTGTCTCCCGGCAACCCCTCGCCCTCGATGGAGACCGCCCGGTCGGCACCCATCGCCAGCGCGCGATTGAGCGCGTCTCGCGCCGGCCCGACGCTCGCGACGACGATCTCTCCGCCGACCTGCTCCCGGAGCCGCAGCGCTGCCTCGAGCGCGTAGAGGTCGTACTCGTTGGCGACTTCCTGGATGCCTGGTAGCAAATCCCCCAGCCGAGGATCGAACCGCACGGCGTTCGGATCGGGAACCTGCTTCACGAGCACCGCGATCTTCACCGTTTCCCTCCATCCCACCAGCTGGACGACGCGTCAACGCCCGCGAAAAGTCGGCCGACGCTTTTCCAGAAATGCCCGCATCCCCTCCCGCTGATCCTCGGTGGTGAACGCATAGGCGAACACCTGCCGCTCGTAGGTCAGCCCCGCCTCGAGCCCCTGCTCGAGCCCGAAGCGAACCGCCGCCTTGGTCAGGCGCACCGCGAGTGGCCCGTTGGCCGCGATCTGGTTCGCCAGTTCCCGAGCTCGCTCGAGGAGTTGGTCAGCTGGATAGACGGCATTGACGAGCCCGAGCCGCAACGCTTCCTGCGCATCGACGCGACGCCCCGTATAGAGCAACTCGCGGGCGATACCAGGCGGAACGACGCGCGGCAGCCGTTGCGATCCGCCCCAGCCTGGTGGGATACCCAGCGTCACCTCCGGCTGGGCGAAGACAGCGCGCTCGCTGGCGAGACGGATGTCGCACGACAGGGCGATCTCGCAGCCACCTCCCAGCGCGTAGCCGTTGACCGCTGCGATGTACGGTTGCGGTGCTTCCTCGATCGCCCGGCAAACGGCATGTCCCAACTCGGCGAAGGCGAGCGCCTCGGCCGGTGACTTCTCCACCATCTCGCTGATATCGGCTCCGGCGATGAACGCGCGCTCCCCTGCCCCGGTGAGGACGACGACCGCGATCGCCTCCTCCGCTGCCAATTCCTGCACGACCGCGAGCAGGGCCCGCAACGTCACGGTATCGAGCGCGTTGAGTCGTTCCGGGCGCTCGACCGTAACGAGGGCGATCGCCCCCTCTCGCTCGACGCGCACGCTCATGCCTCACCTCCGCCAGCGAGCAGACGACGGAATTCCTCGCCGCGCTGCGCGTACCGCTGCGCGCGCTCCAGGAGCTCGGCCCGTTCTTCGGCGGTCACCTCGCGCCGGATACGCGCCGGGATGCCGATCGCGACCGTTCCCGCCGGGATTTCCATCCCCTCCGGCACCAACGCTCCGGCCGCCACGATCGCTCCCGCCCCGACACGCGAACCGGTGAGCAGGATCGCCCCCATGCCGATCTGGGCACCAGCGGCGACCTGTGCGCCGTGCACGATCGCACCATGGCCGATCGTGACATCGTCCTCGATCACCACCGGGAATCCCTCGTCGAGGTGGACGATGACCCCTTCCTGCAGATTGACGCGTTGGCCGATCCGGATCGGTCCGATGTCGCCGCGCAGTACGACGCCGAACCAGAGGCTCGACCTCGGCCCCACGACGACATCGCCGATCACGACCGCCGTCGGCGCGACGAAGACGTCCGGCGCGAGTTGCGGCTGCTTTCCCCGATAGGGAATGACGAGCGGACGCATCTCATCCCCGCACCACGACCGTCTCGTACCCCTGAGCTGGTGGCTGCGGACAACGGAGCGGTTTGTCCACGCGATAGCCGAGCGCATACTCGGCCTGCAGGAGCGTGTGGATTTCGCGCGTTCCCTCGTAGATCACCGCGCCACGTGCGTTGCGGAAGTAGCGCTCCACCGGATACTCGTTGGAATAACCGTAGGCGCCGTGGATCTGCACCGCATCGTTGGCTGCCTCGAAGGCGCAATCGCAGGCGTGCCACTTGGCGAGCGAGGTTTCGCGGGTATTGCGGATCCCGCGGTTCTTGAGTTCAGCGGCGCGGAAGACCAACAGACGCGACGTCTCGTAGCCGCGAACCATCTTGGCGATCATCTGTTGCACGAGCTGGAACCGCCCGATCTCCTGCCCGAAAGCCTGACGCTCGTGGCAGTACTTGACGCTCGCCTCCAGACAGGCCCGGATCAGCCCACATGCCCCGGCCGCCACGGTGAAGCGACCCTGATCGATCGCGCTCATCGCGATCTTGAAGCCCTCCCCCGGTTCGCCGATCATGTTTTCAGCCGGCACGCGGACGTTCTGGAGCGAGATCCAACCGGTATCGCCCGCGCGCACCCCCAGCTTGCCGTGGAGCGAGCCGGTCGTGAGCCCGGGCATCCCGCGCTCCACCATGAACGCGCACAGTCCGCGATGACCGAGTGCCGGGTCGAGCGTGGCGAAGACGAGGAAATGGTCAGCCGTATTGGCGAGCGAGATCCACATCTTCTCGCCATTCAGGATGTAACTGTCGCCATCGCGGACCGCGCGCGTCTGGATATGCCCAGCATCCGAGCCCGCACCCGGCTCGGTGAGCGCGAAGGTCGCCAGTTTCTCCCCCCGTGCCTGGGGAACCAACCAGCGCTGCTTCTGCTCCTCGGTCCCCCACTGGAGGAGCGTCAAGCTGTTCAAGCCGACGTGCACGCTGATCGCCACGCGGAGGAACGTATCGACTGCCTCCAGTTCCTCGCAGGCGAGCGCGAGGGCGACGTAATCGAAGCCTCCGCCGCCGTATCGCTCGGGGATCGGCAAGCCGAGCAGTCCCAACTCACCCATCCGCCGATAGATCTCCGGGTGATACTCCCCCTTGGCATCCCACTCGCGGATGTAGGGAGCGACCTCCCGCTGCGCCCACTCGCGGACCATGTCCCGCACTTGGATCTGTTCCGGGGTGAACTCGAAATCCATGACTGACCTCCCAGAGCGTCACTCGCTGCCGCGAGGCTCGCCGCCTCGGCACCCTCTGGCGCGCAGTATAGGTCAGCTGGGTTTCCCTTACAAGCGGGGAAGGTTTCGAGGAAAACCCCACACATCCCGAAGAAATGTCCTACTCCGTCCCGACTGTCCGTGGAACTGCATCGACACCGCCACCAGCGCGTCGTTACCGGAGGGCAACCACGAGACGAGTCCGACGATCGTCCAGTGAACGAAGCGAGGAGCTGCCGTCCGCCGTGTTTCCTTGCACGCTCACGCCACCCAGCGGGCCGCCGCCTCTTCCCAATTCTGCATACGGCCATTCAGGAGTGTGACGACATCCAAGCGATCCGCCAGCTCCATCGCCCCCTCGGTCGCCCGTTCACCGACGACGAGAGGAACGACACGCTTCAGGGCTGGTTGCAGGACCATCGCTCGCGTCACCGCGCGCTCGACATCGGTCCGATCGACGACACCCGACACCTCGACCACGAGCCAGAGCTCGATCGATGGATCCCGCCGCAAGCGCCCCCGGACGAGCAGATCGGCATCGAGTACCTCATCGAATACTGCGGCACCGACGAGGGGCCGCAACTGCTCCGCCCAGTCCCCGGGAGGGCGTACTTTGATCTTCTCCAGCACGAAACCAAGCCACGAGCTGAGGCGTTGCTGCGAGCGCAGTTCCAGCGTGATCCCGACCAGCTGATCGAGTCGATTCTCTACTCGATCCAGTCGCGCCTCGACTCGCAGGAACCGCTGCTCGACAGCTTCGCGGAACTGCACAAACTCTTGCGTGAGACGCTCGACTGTTGCCCGGAGTTCGGCAATCTGCCGCGAATGCTCGCGCAGCTGCTCGCTGTGTTCCGCGACCGCCTCCCGCAGCTCCCCGATCTGTCGCGAATGTTCTTCAACCGTCGCGCGCAGTTGCGCAATCTGTCGCGAGTGTTCCGCGACCGCCTCCCGCAGCTCCCCGATCTGTCGCGAATGTTCCCGCACTTGCTCGGTCTCCTGTCGAACAGTCTCCTGCAAGGCACGCGCCTGAGCTGCCTCCGCCTCGACTGTCTCGCGCAGGGCAGCGATCGCTTGCTCGACCCGGGTGAAGCGCTCGAGTGCTGCGGTATGGGCGGCGATGAGCTCGCTGGTGACTGCCCGCAGCTCGCGGATATCGCGGGACAGCTGCGCCACCTCCTCCGGCAGGCGCACGATCTCCTCGCTCAGGAGCAAGCGTCGGAGCTCCGCGCGCCACTCTGGATGTTCTTCGAGCAAGCGGACGAGGTCACGCAGGTCTTTGACGTCCATCCAGCAAAGCCTCCTCGACCAGTGTACTCGAAAATCGGTGCTACTGTAGGCCGTTGCTCGTACCATCGTGGCCCGCTCGTCCCCGTGCTTGGGGACACTCAGCGAGCCAGGCATCCAACCGTGGCACTCCACCCAGTCGCTGTTACCCTGCAGTCGGACGCTTCCCGTGGGCATACTCGACGCCGGGGGAACCGATGATGGACGACCGACTCGCGCTCGCACTCGTCGTCCCAGCCCAACCGCCGCTGGCCGGTGTCCTCGGCCTCGTCCGCTTGGCGCGCCTCTTGCGCTTCGATGCCGTCATGGTCTGGGATCACCTCCAGGACTTCGTTCCTCGGGTTCTCTGGTCGCCGCGAATCACCTGGTTGGCTCGCCTGCGCGGGAGCCCCCATCCCTACTACGACTTCGCCAGCCTGCTCGGCCGCCTGAGCGCGCACGCTGGACGGCTCCGGCTCGGTGTCGGCGTCACCGATCCGATTCGCCGCCATCCTGTGCTGCTCGCCCAGACGGCGCTCACACTGGCCCATCTGACGCGGCGCCCACCGATCATCGGAATCGGAGCGGGGGAGGCCGAGAATCTGGAACCCTATGGTTTCCCCTTCGATCGACCGGTCGCACGACTGGAGGAAGCGCTCACCATCCTGCGTGCCTGCCTGGACACGCCGGGCGCGATCCGCTTCACCGGACGCTTCTATCGGCTCGCCGACGGCGTCTTCGAACTCACTGCCCCGCCGCGACGCCGACCGGAGATCTGGCTGGGCGCGCACGGGCCGCGCATGCTGGAGCTGGCCGGTCGCTTCGCCGATGGCTGGTACCCGAACTGGATCGATTCGCCCGAGCGCTATGCCGCGCGACTCGCCCAGATCCGCCAGGCCGCGGAGCGCGCTGGTCGCGATCCCACGTCCATCGTTCCAGCCCTCCAGGCCCCCGTGCTCCTCGCCCCGACCGAGGATGCCGCGCGCCGTCTCCTCCGCCATCCGGCGCTGCGGCTCACCGGGCTGCTCCGCCCGGCCGACGAGTGGCGGGAACTCGGGCTCGCGCATCCGCTCGGCGAGCGGTTCCGCGGGTACCTGGACTTCATTCCGGAGCGGATCACCCCGGAGGCGCTCCGTGCTGCCCTGCGCCTTGTCCCTCCGGAACTGGTCGAACGCAGTTTCCTCTGGGGTACTCCCGATCAGGTGCTGGCGCGGATTCGGAGCTATCGGGCAGCAGGTCTGCGCTTCCTCGCGCTCTTGCCGGTTTCCGCTCTCGCCTCGCCGCCGGCGGCAGCGTGGACCATCTTCGCCCTTTGGCGCGTGCGCCGTGCTCTCGAGCGCGACCTCACTGAGCGGTAGGAGGAAAGAGTCGCTCGTCCCGAGCGAGCTCATCGAGGACTGCCGCGAGCAGCCGGTCGCGGTCGACCGGCTGACCGAGTTCGACGAGAAGACTCGTCGCCGTCGGCAGGGGAAGGCAGTCCGCTGGAATGTTGACGTTGATCCCGATCCCGATCAGCAGATACTCGAGCACTTCTGTACGCACGCGACTTTGCAAAAGGATGCCGACCAGTTTGCGGCCATTGACCAGGAGATCGTTCGGCTCCTTGATCGACGGTCGCAGGCCGCAGGTGGCCGCGATCGCCGCCGCGACGCGCTCGGCGACCCGCACGGCGAGACGCTCGTCCTGCACGACCGCGAACGGTGGGCGCGCGATGACCGTGAAGAGCAGCGAGGTTCCGGGTGGAGCGAGCCAACGTCGGCCCTCTCGTCCGCGCCCTTCCGTCTGCTCCTCGGCCAGGACCACGGTCCCCGCCGGTGCGCCGCGGGCAGCGAGGTCCGCGGCGATGTCCATCGTCGAGGTCACGCGCTGGTACCGGTGAACGACCCAGGCGACCATGCTCGCTCAGCTGCGCTCGTCCTCGTCCGACGCCGAGACCGGAGCCGCAACGCGGCGCACCGCGAGCTTGCGCACCCGGTTTCCGGTCACTTCCAGGACGGTCACCTCCAGGCCATCGACCCGCACCGACTCGCCCGGCTGCGGGATACGCCCCAGATGCGCCTGGACCAACCCGCCGATCGTCGAACTCTCCTCCTCTTCCAGCGAGACGCCGAAGATATCCGCGATCTCCTCCAGCGAGATCCGCCCATCGACGATCGCTTCGTCCGCGCTGAGACGTTCGACGAGCGGTGCTTCTGCATCGTACTCGTCCTGGATCTCCCCGACGATCTCCTCCAGCACGTCCTCGATGGTGACGATTCCCGCTGTTCCACCGAACTCGTCGACCACGATGGCCATGTGGACACGCTGGTGCTGCAAGTCGCGCAAGAGCTCATCGACCCGCTTCGACTCCGGGATGAAGTACGCCTCCCGCATGACATCCCCGACCTTGATTCCCTCGGCCGGCTCGAGCGCAAAGCGCAGGAGATCGCGGACGTGCACGATGCCCACGATCCGGTCGATCGTCCCCTGGTAGACCGGCAGCCGCGAGTGACGCGTCTGGCGCGCCACGGCGATCGCATCGCGCACCGACAGCTCGAACGGCACGGCGACGATATCGGTCCGCGGCACCATGATGTCGCGCGCCGTCAGCCGATCGAGCCGCAACACCCGCTCGATCAGTTCTTCCGCCTCCTCGACCACCTCCTCGTGGACTGGCGGGAGCGCTGGGGAGGGAACCGCTGGCGTCCGGGCAAGCGGGATGAGCACCGCTAGTGGCCGCTCGAGGAGCTCGCTGAGCAGGCGCAGCGGCGCCCCCACCCGACCGAGCACGCCGGCGAGCAAGCGGAAGCGAGCGCTCATGAAGAGTTGCCGTCGCTCCAGCAGCGCCATCGGCGCAGCACTGGCGAGGACGATCAGGGCAACGGAGGCGATCAGCGTGGCCACCGCCAGGCTGTGCTGTGGCCACCATCGTTGGCCGATCCGCACGGCGAGGACGGTCAAGCCGAGGAACGCGCTCGCTTGCACGAGCCGGATCGCCGGACGGGCAACACGCAGCTGCTCGAGCGTCGTCTCGTCGTTCCCGTTCTGCGTCTGAGCCAACTCGGCGAGAAACTCCCGCAGCGAGCGACGAGCCGGCAGACAACTCGCCAGATCCACGACAGCCGCCGCGAAGAGGACGACAGCCAAGACCACGAAGAGAATCGCTTCTGTCCAAGGACTACTCAAGCACACACTCCCGGGATGGCCCCGCCAGAGGCGGCGAGCGGTCAGGTGAAGAGTGCACTGATGCTCAGATCCTTATGAATGCGCATGATCGCTTCCGCCAGCAGCGGTGCGACGGTCAGCACCTCCACCTTGTCCGTGCACATCCCTTCTGGTAAGGGAATCGTATCCGTCACGAACACTTTCTCGATCGGTGACACGTGGATCCGCTCCAGTGCCTGCCCAGCGAACACGCCGTGCACGGCAGCTGCGAAGATCCGCCGCGCCCCACGCTCTCGCAAGAGCTCGGCAGCTTGCAGGAGCGTCCCACCGGTCGCGATGATGTCGTCGACGATCACCGCATCCCGGCCCGCGACGTCACCGACCATTTCCAGCACCTCGGCGACCTCTGGTCCGGGTCGCTTCTTGGAGATGATGGCCAAGCTCCCCCCAGCGCGACGGCGGAATTCATCAGCCCGCACGACTGCACCGGCATCCGGGCTGACCACGACGAAGTCGGTGAGGCCCAAGCGTCGGAAATGCGCAGCCAGGATCGGCGTAGCCCGCAGATGATCGACCGGGATATCGAAGAACCCCTCGATCGCTGGTGCGTGCAGGTCGATCGTCAACACGCGATCGGCGCCAGCGGTCGTCAGCAGGTTCGCCAAGAGCTTGGCGCTGATCGGCTCGCGCCCAGCCGTCTTCTTTTCCTGACGCGCGTAGGCGTAATACGGGATCACCGCGGTGATGCGGGCAGCCGAGGCGCGCTTGACCGCATCGAGCATGATCAAAAGTTCCATGATGTTCTGGTTGACCGGGGCGCAGAGCGACTGGATGACGAACACGTCCGAGCCCCGGACATTTTCTTCCAGGCGAACGCGCGTCTCCCCATCGCTCCAGCTGGAGACCTCCGCGCGGCCGAGCGGCGTTTCCAGCACGCCGACGATCGCCTGGGCCAGGCGGGGATTGGAGTTTCCAGCGAAGATCTGCAGTCGACCGTCCACGCTCCTATGCTCCTGTTTCGTCGCGACGGCGCTGGCGCCGCGCTCCCACCAGGCGGGCCGGTACGCCCACCACCGTCGTCCCTGGCGCCACGTCCTTCGTCACCACGCTGCCCGCTCCGGTCCGGGCTCCGCGTCCGACCTGGACAGGCGCAACGAGCATGGTATCGCTGCCGATGAACGCCTCGTCTTCGATGACTGTCCGATGCTTGGCGACCCCGTCGAAGTTGCAGGTCACCGTGCCGGCTCCGATATTGACGCGCTCACCAAGTTCGGCATCGCCGATGTAGCTCATGTGCCCGATCCGGGTGGCACGACCGACGTGTGCGTTCTTGAGCTCGGCAAAGTTGCCGATGTGCACGTCGTCCGCGACGATCGTTCCTGGGCGCAGGTGACTGTACGGACCGACGTGCACGCGCGCTCCGAGCACGGCTTCTTCCAGGACCGAGGCGACGACCGTGGAGTCCGGGCCGACGACGCTATCGCGCACCACGGCATGGGGGCCGACCCGCGCGCCCTGCGCGATTCGTGTCCGTCCCGCCAGAATGGTGAAGGGCTCGATCCGCGCGTCTGGCTCGATCTCGACACTGGGCTCGATCCACGTCGTCGCTGGATCGACGATCGTCACGCCAGCGCGCTGGTGAGCCTGAACGATGCGGTCGCGCAGGATCGCCTCGGCTCGCGCCAGATCGACGCGGTCGTTCACGCCGAGCGCTGTTTCCGGCGGTGCTCCGACCGTGATCACTGCGTCACCGGGTCGCTCAGCCGCTGCCGAGGCGATGAGGGCGGTGTGGTAATACTCGCCGGAAGGACTCCGGGGCAGTCGTGGCAAGGCGTCCTCGAGCCACGCGCGCCAGTAGATCGTCGCACCACTCACCACCTCGACCGGCCCACTGTAACGGTTCGGATCCTCGCGCGCCTCGACGACGCCCGTCACGCGCCCGTCCGGATCACGCCGGATCCGCCCGTAGGCTGCTGGATCGGAGAGCATCGTCGTGAGCACTGCCGCGAGCGGGCGCTGGTGCATGGCTGCGTTGACCAACCGTGCTAGATCTTCCCCCCTGAGCAACGGGTGATCACCGAAGACGAGCAGGACCCACCGGATCTCGGGCCGCAACAACGGCAGTGCGCGACCCAGTGCATGCCCTGTCCCCAACGGTTCCTCCTGCAGCGCGATTTCCCACTCCGTACAGAACTGGGAGCACAGTGCCATCTTCGATGGGCTCGCCACGAGGATCCGCTGGGCAACCGGGAGCACCGCGACGGCATCGAGGACATAACCGAGGAGGGGTCGACCGGCGAGGGGGTGGAATTCTTTCGGGAGGCGCGAACGCATCCGTGTCCCGAGCCCTCCCGCAAGCACCACGGCTGCGAGCGGCTCAGCCGGCGTCGTTTGCGTGCTGTCTGACTTCTCGTCCACCGTCGCTGATCGATCAGGCATGCTGCGAGACGCTCTCGCATGCCTCCGGCTGGCGGGCCAGGATTCGAACCTGGAACAAGGACTCCAAAGGCCCCTGTGATACCGTTTCACCACCCGCCAACGTGTTCACCGAAGAAAGCGTACACGGTGCATGGCGCGCTGTCAACTGGCACGCGCGCCACCAGGGTACTGGAGAGCCCGCCGTGCGATGTGCAGGTGGGCACTGGAGCACCCGCTGCAGTCGCACGGGACCGCGAGCGCCGCTGCAAGGGCAACGGAGCGGGGCGGTCGCGCTCCCCATCGAGCGCACGCGGTCGCACTGGACCAGGGAACGTGCCCACACGGGCCGCGACGCGAGGGATCGGCTGTCGCGCGCTACGCCTTTTCGAACGGACCGCCGATCCCGACGGCATGGTCCCCCGCGAGACGATCAGCCAAGAGGCTTCGAGCCCTCCGAGACATTTCCGAAACCCGCGATTTTCCGCATGGCACAGCCGGAACCTGCCGAGCTTGCAGCCCTCAGAGGTGCTGCCGAAACGGGCTCCTCGCGCCCGGCTCGCTCCAGCATCCCGCTTTTTCGGCCCTCGACGGTACGCTCGAAAGCCCGGCAGGTGATCGCCGACCAGCAGAGGGAAACTGGAGCGAGCCTTCAGCGGGACGGTGGTCACGGCGCACGAGGATGCCTTCTGGATCGTCCTTGCGCCGTTCGAGCGCCCATCGGTCGTGCCGAAAGTCGTCCGTGGTGGGCGACGATCCGCCAACTCGGGATCGTTTCCTGCCGCCCTCGGTCCTGTCGACACTCGATCGTCTCCTGCGTCACCCGACCGATCGAAGCACGTTCCTCGCCCACCGTGGTCCTGTCGAGACGATGCCGATCGTGTTCCGCCCCGGCCGTTCGCGCGTTTCTCGCCCTCATGGGTACTGTCGAAACATGGGTATCGTCGAAACGCCGTTCGCTCGCTCTGCACGCGCACCACCGCACGCATTTCGAGCACTCATCGCTGCTGTCGAAACCCAAGGGAGAGACGCGCGTCTGCTCGACCGACCTCCTGCTGTACTCCCGTCTACTCACTTGACAAGCTTGTGTTGGATGTGGTATACTATGTAATGGGTCAAGGAGGTGCATGTGGAATACAAGCATACGCTTGCCAACCTCGAGGCCATTGTCGTCGCCCACGAGTTCCGGGACGGCGAAGTGGCTATCGGCGGTATCACGGTGGTCGCGGTTCGCCGCGACGACCGCTTGGTCGCGATCCAACCCATCATCTGGCGGGTGCAGTCACAGAAGCCGCTCGCCGCGTTGCACGCACGGTTCGCATCGTTCGCGCGTGCGTTGAAGGTCCTCAAGGACTCCGGGGTGCTGAGCCGCGACGAGGCGATCGCCATCGCGCGCCAACACGGCTTGCCGCCGAAGGTCCCGAGCACACTGGAAGCGGAGGGGTCGCACCTCCAGGCATGACGTTCGGGCACCGAGCGACACGCGAGAGAGCGCACCGAGGGTCGGGTCAGTGGACTCGGCCCTCGCTCGCGTTCGAGCAGCTCTCCTCGACACGCAGCACACTGGTCGTTTCCAACCCTCTTCGGCACGGTCGCAACGAAGGGGGATCGTCCCGAAGGTCATCGTGGCGACAGCGTTTCACGTCCCCACAGGCACTGTCGAAACCTACGCCGTGGCGGCAAGCCAGAGTTGCCATGCTGGCGTTTCAAGCCCTCATAGGTACTGCCAAAACCTGACTGCTGACGACGAACCGAAACCTATTTGAATGAGTTTCAAGCCCTCATAGGTACTGCCAAAACGTTGGTCCATGTCGACCCGGCGCGCGACCGGGCCGAGTTTCAAGCCCTCATAGGTACTGCCAAAACGGAATGACCGACCCGCCGACCCGGGCCGTTCGTTCGGGTTTCAAGCCCTCATAGGTACTGCCAAAACGTGGAGCAGGCGACCCAAAAACTCGCGACGCAGTACGGTTTCAAGCCCTCATAGGTACTACCAAAACTCGCATCGGCGTGGGCAAACGGACTACCGCTACGACGTTTCAAGCCCTCATAGGTACTGCCAAAACCGCCTGTTTCGGTGGGTGGCCGCCGCGGCTGCGGTGGTTTCAAGCCCTCATAGGTACTGCCAAAACGTGGAGATGGGTGGCGAGCAGCTTGGCGTGGCGGTAGGTTTCAAGCCCTCATAGGTACTGCCAAAACCGCGCTGAAGCTCGGATGGTCGGAGGCGTTCATCGAGTTTCAAGCCCTCATAGGTACTGCCAAAACTCTTGACATGCACGTGGAGGTTGTTATCTCGTCACTGTTTCAAGCCCTCATAGGTACTGCCAAAACCATCACGATCCGCGACGACGCGTTGCGTCTCGTCATGTTTCAAGCCCTCATAGGTACTGCCAAAACTCCAGACTGCACGCCCTTTGTACCCGACCCACTCGTGGTTTCAAGCCCTCATAGGTACTGCCAAAACCATCCCCGACCCGGAGGTGTTGCTCGTCGACCCCGAGGTTTCAAGCCCTCATAGGTACTGCCAAAACACGTCGAGGCGCGGGTGGTGGGGAAATCGGTGCGGAGTTTCAAGCCCTCATAGGTACTGCCAAAACTATCCGGCGAACTCCAGGGCTACAGCCTCGCCTACGGTTTCAAGCCCTCATAGGTACTGCCAAAACCGTTGAGCGCCGCTTGCAAGTCCAAAAGTACCTCCTGGTTTCAAGCCCTCATAGGTACTGCCAAAACAGCGGTGCCACTCCATGGCCTGACTCTTGACCCAATGTTTCAAGCCCTCATAGGTACTGCCAAAACGCGGCCGAACACCTGTTCGAGTCGCCGCCTGATCCGAAGTTTCAAGCCCTCATAGGTACTGCCAAAACCACCGCCAGCCCCAGGACGAGGCAGATGCGGTGCTCAGTTTCAAGCCCTCATAGGTACTGCCAAAACCATATACGGGACAAACAGCGCCTCGGCTCGGCGCACCGTTTCAAGCC
>NZ_JBRBZA010000011.1:0-11189 GCF_053493975.1 Thermomicrobium sp. | reverse complement strand
GGTCCTCCACCTGATCGCAGACGGCCACCTTGTATCCCGCCCCCACGAGGCGCGCAATATACCCTTCGGCTGCGTGGTAGGGCACACCGCACATGGGCACGGGATCTTCGGCGTTTTTGTCCCGGGAAGTGAGAGCGATATCCAGGATGCGGGACGCCGTGACGGCATCATCGAAAAACAGCTCATAAAAATCCCCCATGCGGTAAAACAACAAGGCTTCGGGATGCTGGGCCTTGATGTCCAAATACTGCTGCATCATGGGGGTGATTTTGTTCATGGCCATAGAAAGTCGGAGGCGCGCTTCATCCGGCGGGGGTGTCGGCGGCCTGGGGCTCCGGTGCCGTTTCCCGGGGCGGCCCCGCCACGGCCTGGGGGTGCGCCATGTCGGCTTCTTCGAAAGCCTTGGCTCTTTCCCCCAGGAGCCGCTCCTTTTCGGACCGCTCCGCCTGCAGGGCTTTCCGCGTATGATAAAAAGGTCGAAACATCAAGGCCAGGCCGATAAGGAGCCCCACGAAACCGGAGAGGAAAATCACGGTGGAGACCTTCAGGGACCAGCGCACATCTTCGCGGATGAACAGATACAGGCTGAAGTCCAGATCCCTTTGAAAGGTCGCCATGTTCTGCCGCACGAAAAGCACGATGACAGCCAGAAGCAAAAGGGTGGTAAACAGCCTAAAGAGCTTCATGCGCCTTCTCCTTTTCAAAATGCGGTCGCAGCTTGTCGTACGTTTGCCTCAGGTGCTCGGGGATGCTGCGCACATCGGCAAAGACCGTCATGAAATTGGTGTCCCCTTCCCAACGGGGCACCACGTGAAAATGCAGATGGCTTTCCACCCCGGCTCCCGCAGCCGCGCCCAGATTGAGCCCCACATTGAATCCGTCCGGCCTCATGGTGCGGCGAAGGATTGTGACGCAGGCCTGGACCTTTTTCATGAGGTCGGTCATTTCCTCCTCCGTGAGGTCTTCCAGGTCGGCCACGTGCCGCCACGGGGCCACGAGCAGGTGGCCGTTGTTGTACGGATATTTGTTCATCATCACCATGGTGCGTCGGCCGCGATAGAGAATGAGCCGCTCTTCGTCACTCAGCCCGTCGCCTTCCGGGCAGAAAATGCAATAGGGTTCCCGTTTCCCCAAGATGTATTCCATCCGCCACGGCGCCCACAGATTCCGCATGACCCCACTCCTACAGCCTCACGATTTCCGCATCCAGCGACCTTCCCACATGGAGCACCGCCAAGGTCCGCCCTGATGAGCCCCGGCCGGAAAAAGCCGAACCCGGATTGACCAGAAGCCGTCCATCGACCCTTTCCACAAGCGGCCGATGGGTATGTCCGAAAAGAACGGCATCGGCCGTGTCGAATTCCTGAAGCAGGTGCCCCCTCACATCGCCGCCGTAGCCCCACCCGTGGCTCAAGCCGATGCGAAATGAGCCCACCCGAATGATTTTTTTCATGGGCAGTCGAAGACGCACCCCCATGTCGTCCATGTTGCCGCAGACCCCTTCCAGACGGTACTGCTCGAAATAATCCAACACACACGCCGCCGTCCAGTCCCCCAAGTGCACCACCATATCCGCCGGATCGCAATAGAGACGGCACAAGGTCTGAAGGTCCTCGGTGACGGTGGTGAGGTGGGTGTCGGAAAGCACCGCGATTTTCATGATCATCCGCCGCTCGATAAAAAAAATGCTTTGAATCCCAATGGTTAGTAGAGCATATAACAGCCGGGCTCGGGAAACACAAGGCCTTTTTGCGCTTCACGGGACGGTCAGTTCGATCCTTCCCCAGGCGGCGAGTCGATGGCCACAGACGGCCACGGCGCCGAGCACGCCGGGCACGGATTGCGCCCATGCCAAAGCAGGTTCCAGGTCGTCTTCCCGACGAATGCGGTTGCCCAGCGCCGTGGCGCAGGCATCCGCCAAGGCCGCGTCCTGGGAAAGAATGGTGGCCGCATCGGCCCGCCCGAAGCTCAGGGAATGGCCCAGCGTTCCCGACGACGTGCACACCGCCACCGGCAGGTCTTGAGCGGACAGCTTCAGGGCCAGTCGATCCCGAAAGGGCGACTCTTCCCCCGGATAGATGGCCACCACCAGGTCTTCGTCGGCCGCGGCGTAGCAGTCTCCGCCGTTTTCGACGATGACGGACCGGGTGTACGGCGTGAGCCCTTCGGCCACGGCCTGAGCGATGGCTCCGGCCACGGCGGCCATGGGGCCGACGTGGGCCTTGTGCGCGGCATCCAGCATGCGTCGGACGATGTCCGGAGCCAGAGGGTCGTCGGGAAGAGGGGTCAGAGCCGTCAGGAACGCGGGCACGGTGCGGCTGTAATGGAGGATCTGGCGCCGATAGGTCAGGACCAGGTCGTGGGTGCGGCCTGAAAGATCGGTGTCGGCACGCACCCACAGGTCCGTTTGTTCCACCTGGACTCGAAAGGTGTGCCAGGGGCCGTGTTTGTGTCGGTCTCGATAGAACCTGTGGACCGGCCGGGCGTCCATATCATTCCCATTCGATGGTGCTCGGCGGCTTGGACGAAATGTCGTACACGACTCGGTTGACGCCGGGCACCTCGTTGATGATGCGATTGGAAAGGCGCGCCAAAAGGTCATACGGCATCCGCGCCCAGTCGGCGGTCATGGCGTCCACGCTTTCCACCGCTCGAATGGCCACCACCTGCTCATAGGTGCGCTCGTCCCCCATGACGCCCACGGAACGCACCGGCAGCAGAACGGCAAAGGCCTGCCAGACGCGATCGTACCAATTCTCCGCCTCCAGCTCTTCCAAAACGATGGCGTCGGCATGGCGCAGGATCTTGAGACTTTCGGGCGTCACTTCGCCGATGATGCGGATGGCCAAGCCCGGCCCCGGAAAGGGATGCCGCATGATGATGCGTTCCGGAAGGCCCAATTCCCGGCCCAATTGGCGCACCTCGTCTTTGAAGAGCTCGCGCAACGGCTCGATAAGTTCCAGGTTCATGCGTTCGGGAAGGCCGCCCACGTTGTGGTGCGTCTTGATGGTCGCCGACGGCCCTTTGAAGGACACACTTTCGATGACGTCGGGATAAAGGGTCCCCTGAGCCAGATAGCGCGTGCCGTGCAGTTTGGCCGCTTCCTTTTCGAAAACTTCGATGAAGAGGTTCCCGATGATTTTCCGTTTTTGTTCGGGATCGGTCACCCCTTTGAGACGACCGAGGAAGAGGTCCGTGGCGTTGACCGAAACCAGGTTGATTTCGAAGTGGTCTCGAAAGACCCGTTCCACCGTTTCAGCTTCGCCTTTGCGCAGAAGACCGTTGTTGACGAAGATGCACTGGAGCTGGTCTCCGATGGCCTTGTGGAGCAGGACGGCCACGACGGAGGAATCCACGCCGCCGCTGAGGGCGCACAGCACTCGGTCCGAGCCCACCTTGCGGCGTACCGCCGAAACGGCCGAATCCACGAAGCTTTTCATGGTCCAGGTGGGCTTGCAGCCGCAGATGTGAAAGAGGAAGTTGTCCAGGAGTGTGCGGCCGCAGGGCGTGTGGGCCACTTCCGGATGGAACTGGACTCCGAAAAGTTTTCGGGACACATCGGCCATGGCCGCCACCGGCGAATTGGCGCTGTGGGCCAGGACGCGAAACCCGGGCGGCAGGGTGACGATGCGATCCCCGTGGCTCATCCAGACCCGCACATCCTGACGGTCGATATCCTGAAAAAGGACGGCCGGCTCGTCCACCTCCACCAGGGCCGGGCCGTATTCCCGATGTTCGGCCCGTTCCACGTGTCCCCCCAGAAGGTGCGCCATGAGCTGCATGCCGTAGCAGATGCCGAGAATGGGAATGCCCATGTGGAAGAGAGCCGGCGGAGCAAGGGGCGCATTGGCGTCATGCACGCTGGAAGGGCCTCCGGAGAGAATAATCCCTTTGGGGGCGTAGGACCGGATCGCCTCCATGGCCATGGTGCACGGGTGGATTTCGCAATACACATGGCTTTCCCGCACTCGTCGGGCGATGAGCTGCGTGTATTGGGACCCGAAATCCAGGATGAGGACACGGTCCGGATGCAGGGCATGCCAGTCCATAACGGCTCCGTTTCTCTATTTCAGATCCACCTGATAATTGGGCGCTTCCTTGGTGATGATGACGTCGTGTGGATGCGACTCGCGCAACCCGGCATTGGTCATCTGGATGAAGCGGGCCTTCTGCTGCAGTTCCTGGATCGTGCGTGCGCCGCAGTAGCCCATCGCGGCGCGTAGACCGCCGACCAATTGGTAGACGACGTTGGCGAGCGGTCCCTTGTAAGGAACGCGTCCTTCGATGCCTTCCGGAACGAGTTTGGCGATGCTGTCCACGTCCTGTTGGAAGTAGCGGTCCTTGCTGAAGGAGCGTGCCTTCATCGCACCGATCGAACCCATGCCGCGGTATTCCTTGAAGCGCTCCCCCTGATAGAGGATCACCTCGCCCGGGCTCTCGTCGACGCCGGCCAGTAGGCTGCCCAGCATGACGGTATCCGCTCCGGCCGCGATCGCCTTGGCGATGTCGCCCGAGTACTGGATCCCACCGTCGGCGATGACCGGGACACCGTACGCGCGGGCTACCCGTGCCACGTCCATGATCGCGGTGATCTGGGGGACGCCGACGCCAGCTACGACCCGGGTGGTGCAGATCGAGCCGGGACCGACGCCGACCTTGACCGCATCCGCGCCGGCTTCGATCAGCGCGCGAGCGGCTTCCCCCGTCGCGATGTTGCCGGCGATGACGTCGACATCCCAGCGGGCCTTGATCGCCTTGACCATCTCGATGACGGCCCGGGAGTGTCCGTGTGCGGTATCGACGACCAGGACGTCGACCCCTTCTTCGACCAGCGCGGCTGCTCGCTCCAGCGATTCCGGCCCGACTCCGACGGCAGCACCGACCCGCAGTCGCCCCTGGTGGTCCTTGGTCGCGTTCGGATACTGGATCCGCTTCTGAATGTCCTTGACCGTGATCAGCCCTTTGAGGATCCCGCGCTCGTCGACTACCGGAAGCTTCTCGATCTTGTACTTATGAAGGATCTCGCGGGCTTCGTCGAGCGTCGTTCCCACCGGTGCCGTGATGAGGTTGTCCTTGGTCATCAGATTGGCGACTGGTTGATCGAGGTCGTCCTCGAAGCGGAGGTCACGGTTGGTCAAGATGCCGACCAGCCGACCGTTTTCGTCGGTGATGGGGACGCCGGAAATATGGTACCGCTCCATCACCGCGAGGGCGTCGCGCACCTTGTCGGTGGGACGCAGCGTCACCGGCTCGACGATCATGCCTGATTCGGAGCGCTTGACCTTGTCGACTTCCGCGACTTGCTCCTCGATCGACAGGTTGCGGTGAATGATTCCGATCCCGCCCTCTCGAGCCAAGGCGATGGCCATGCGCGCTTCCGTGACCGTGTCCATCGCTGCCGAGACGATCGGGATGTTCAGCTGGATGTTTCTGGTCAGGTTGGTTCGGGTATCGACATCCTTCGGGAGCACGGCGGATTCTGCGGGAACGAGCAGGACGTCGTCGAAGGTCAGCCCGATACCGACCAGTTTCTCGGCCAGGACGTCCTCCAACGACGGGATCTCGGTTTCGGATACGGGTATCGATTCGGACATGATCGTCATGGTCGGTCACCCCCTGGATTCGCTCGAACTACTCTCGTGAGCCACGGCCAGCGGTTCGCGCGTCGCTGGGAGACCGAGTCGGTCCAGCAACTCGCGACCCAGTTCCGCATAAGCGGTCGCCGCGCGGGACGACGGATCGTACTCGAAGATCGTTTGCCCATGACTAGGCGCCTCTGCCAACCGGACAGCGCGTGGAATCACGGTCCGGAACGCTCGTGCGCCGAAGACGCGCCGCACCTCCTGGACCACCTGGAGAGCTAGCCGGGTCCGCGCATCGAACATCGTCAAAACCACGCCGATGACATCGAGCGGCGGGTTCAGCCGCCGCTTGACCAGATCCACCGTCGTGACCAACTGGGCGAGTCCCTCCAGCGGGAGGTACTCGCATTGGATAGGGACGAGGATCGAGCGTGCGGCGACCAAGGCGTTCACCGTCAACAAGCCGAGCGAGGGCGGGCAATCGATCAGGACGACCGCATACCGCTCGGCGAGCTGGGCGAGCGCCATCCGCAGCCGAAACTCGCGCTGATTCGCTGTGACCAACTCGACCTCTGCCCCGGCCAAGATACCGGTCGAGGGAAGCAGGTCCAGTCCCGGACGGACACCGGGTACGACGACGGCGCTGGTGCGCTCCGGATCGAGCAGCGCGTCGTACACCGTACCCGCGAGGCTGCGGCGCTCCACACCCAGGCTGCTCGTGGCGTTGGCTTGCGGGTCGAGATCGACCAAGAGCGTCATGTGCCCGTGACGGGCGAGAAAGGCGGCGAGCTGCACTGCGGTGGTGGTTTTGCCGACTCCACCTTTTTGATTCGCGACCGCGATCACTCGTTCCACGCCGCTCGCCCCCGCCCGCGCGGTCGATATTGATTACTCGAGTGTACCACGCGGTTCCAGGAAGCGGACAGCGACCTCGTTCGCCAGGAGGATACCGCGCCGGCTCAAGCGAAGTCGTTCGCCGTCCCACTCGATGAGGCCGTACTGAACGAGTTCGTCGAGTTCTGGTCCGTACGCTTCGCTGAGTTCGACGCCGTGCCGGGCGCGAACACCCGCAGCGGAAATCCCGTCGGCGACGAGGCGGAGACCGAGCATCATCGTCTCGACCAGCTCGGTGCGCCGGTCGATCGACTCGATGTCAGCGATCGGCAGTTCACCAGCCTCCACGCGCGCGATATAGCGAGCCGGTACGCGCTCGTTGACCGTGCGGATCCCGCCCATCGAGCCGTGTGCTCCTGCCCCGATGCCGAGATAGAAACCGTTGCGCCAGTAGATCGTATTGTGTATCGAGCGATAGCAGCTGGCTCGGGACCAGTTCGAGAGCTCGTAGTGGTGATACCCGTGCTTCTCGAGCTCTTCTATCGCCAGTTCAGCCAATTCCGCCACGACGTCGTCGTCGAGGGGACGGAGGATGCCCCGACGCACAGCACGCTCGTACGGTGTTCCTGGCTCGATCGTCAAGGCGTAGAGCGAGAGATGCTCCGGTTGCCAGGAGAGAACCGTGGCGAGGTCCTGTTCCCACAGGTCTCGCGTCTGACCTGGCCACCCGTAGATCAGATCGAGGTTGACGTTGCCGAAGCCAGCGGCTCGGGCAGCCCGGTAGGCGGCGACCGGTGTCTCGGGACGATGCGCGCGTCCGAGGACCTTCAGCCCCTGCGGAACCAGCGTCTGAACCCCCAGGCTCAGCCGGTTGACGCCAGCCGCGCGATAGCCGGCGAGCTTTGCGGTGTCGACCGTTTCGGGATTCGCTTCCAGCGTGACCTCAGGCTCGGCGACCAGCAGGAAGATCGCCGCGATGGCGTCCAGCAGCTCGGCGACCTGTTGCGGAGTCAGGAGCGAAGGAGTCCCCCCACCGAGGTAGATCGTGCGAACAGGGCCTCGTCCCCAGCGGTCAGCGGCTAGCGCGAGTTCACGGCGCACGGCCGCGAGATAGCGGGGGATCAATGGTTCCTGCCGGGCGTAGACGTTGAAATCGCAATAGGGGCAGATCCGCCGGCAGAACGGTATGTGCACGTACAGCCCCCACGGCGCCTCGCGCGGTTGCGGTGCAGCGAACTGGAGCTGTGCTGTAGACTCGATGACTGTCATCTGCCTGTAGCCCGGTTCCGCACTTTCTGTTGAGTATAACCGGTCCCGGCGATGCTCCGCCTGCTGCAGAGTCATGCCGGCGGGACCGTTCCGACCTCAGGTCCAGGATCGTCAATCGCGCCCGAAAGCTGTTCGTCGTCGGTGGGTCAGCAGGCTCTGGAGGAGCCCCAAGGCGGCGAACTGCGTCCAGATGGCGCTTCCACCCAGGCTCACGAAGGGCAAGGGAACACCAGTGACGGGAAGGAGACCGACGTTCATACCCATGTTCACGAAGGCCTGGAAGAAAAGAAGGCCAGTCACGCCGGTCGCGAGTGCTCGCCCAAAAAGATCGTTGACGAGCAGAGCGACCCGACTGGTGCGCCAGAGCAGTAAGACATAGGCCGCGACGAGCGCGACTCCGCCGACGAACCCGACCATCCCCATGGCATGGGCGAAGATGAAGTCGGTATGCCGCACGCGGAGCAGCCCGAGCTGGCTCTGCAGGCTCCCAGCTAGTCCGTTGCCGAACAGTCCTCCGGTGCCGATCGCGATCTGTGCTTGGATGATGTTGAAGCCTTCGCCGAAGTAGTCGCGCTCTGGATCGAAGGAGACGAGCAGCCGCTCGCGCATGTAGTCGTGGAGGACGAAATGCCAAGCGAACAGTGCGATGAACGGGCTCGCGGCGAGAACCGCACCGAGGTGCAGCCGACGCACCGGACTGACCAGCATAACGGTGAGCCAAATCGCGGCGAAGCACCCAGCCGTTCCCAAGTCCGGTTGCTGGTAGACCAGGACCATGGGGACGAGTACGAGGAGAGCGGCCAGGAGAAAGTTGAGGAAACGTCGCATCTCTGGCCCACGATCGGCCACGAACGCCGCCAGCGCGACTAGGACTGCGATCTTGGCTGGCTCCGACGGTTGGATCGTGATCGGGCCGACGTCGATCCAGCGGCGCGCTCCACCGATCGTCACGCCGATGAGGTCGACCGCGATCAGGCCGACCAATGCGAGACCATAGAGAGCCCACGCCAGGGCCCTGATGTAGCGGGGATCGACTCGGCTCAGTGCGAGCATGAGGAGGAAACCGAGGAGCATGGCGATCGCTTGCCGCCCGACCGGTCCACTCAGGCGCAGCGGGCCAGCGCCGTCGGCGCTCCAAATCGCGACCAACCCGAACAGGCAGAGCACGAGCGTAGTCGCGACGAGTGCCCAATCGAAGTGCCGCAGGTTGGCTCGTCGCTCGTGACCGCGCAAGGTCGTGACGATCGCGTTCATGAGCCCATCCTGGCCTCGCGTGCGTGCCGCAATCCCCAGGCCCGAGTATACGCGCAAGCACAGTCCGCGCTCGGCACGCTCGCCACGCTGACGAGCCGTACTGGACGGTGACCTCAGTCGGACCATGCGAGGGGTACCGTGACGCGTTCTCCACCGACGATCCTGAGGGAGGACGAGCGACACCAGGATCTTGACACAAAGCGTGGCAGAGGAGTATATATATCTGCGGAAACAGTGCTGAGCCGATCAGTCGAGAAACCAGGGTACCTCGGAACGCTGCGAAAGGAGGGAGCCATGATGGAGCGCTGGAGCCCGATCGCGGAGTTCGAGCGTCTCTGGAGCGAGATGGATCGGCTGATGAGCGAAGCCTTCGGCCGCACGGCTCGACCGTTCTTCGCTCGGACCTTTGCGGCACGGCCGGCGATCGACCTCTACGACACGGGTGAGGCGCTGGTCGTGAAGGTCGCCGTGCCGGGTGCTCGGCCGGAGGATCTCGAGGTCAGCATCGAGCAGAACGCGCTGACGATCCGCGGCCGGTACGGTTCTGTCCTCGATGAGGAAACGGCGAAGCATGCGACCTGGTACCGCCGCGAGATCGGGTACGGCGAGTTCAGCGAGACGTTGACCTTGCCCGCTCCGGTCGACGCGGAGAATGCACAGGCGCAGGTCGAGCACGGGATCTTGACGCTGACTTTGCCCAAGACGACGGAGGCTCGCGTCAAGCGGATCCCGGTGCAGCAGCCGAAGGCACTGGCCGGTTCGCTCAACTGAGCGAGTCAGTCCACGCGGCAGGACAGGCCCGGGCAGCTCGACGCCCGGGCTTTTCTCGTGCGTGGTCGGGGCCGAGCAGATCGACTCAGTCGTGACTCGACGCGTGTGGCGGAGCTGGAACTGCCCGTTCCCGGGTCTGCATCGTTCGTGTCTCCGGGACGAAGAACAGCAGAATCAGGGCCGCAAAGAGGCCCAGCCCCGAGCAGAGTCCAGCAGTCAGCGCGATGCCGAAGAGGTCCGCGACGACACCGACGGCCAGCGGAGCAGCCGCTTGTCCCCCATCACCGATGAGACGCCAGAGGCCGAGGAATTCTCCCGTTCGTCCGGGTGGAGCGAGGTCGGCCCCCAGCGTCATCATGGTGCCGGAGCCCAGTCCGTTGGCGAATCCCAACAGGAGGGCGATGAGGAGCAGCTCTGTCTGGGAGCTGGTAAAGGGAACGAGCGCCATAGCGAGGCCGAGCAAGAGGAACGAGGGGATGGCGGCAGCCTTGCGTCCCCAGCGATCCATGATCCAACCGGCAGGCCAAAAGAGCGCCATATCGACCATGGCGGAGAGACTGACGATCTGACCGATCGTCGCTGCGCTGAGGCCGAGCGCATCGGCACCGTAGAGCGGGATGGCGACTTGGCGAGTCTGACGCAACATCTGCCCGAGCAGCTGTGCCGAGCCAGCGCTGAGCAGGACCTGCCAGCGTGTCTGCAGCACCTCACCGAGCGCGGCCAGCGGAGCGTGACGAACGTGTAACTGTGTGCCGCCACTCGGCTCGAAGGCGAGGCTGGCGACGAGAAAAGCCAGCAGTGCCAAGACTGCCGTGGCCGCGATCGCCCAAGCCAGACCGAAAACGTTCCCGATCCAACCGCCGATGGCCGGCCCCAGGAACCAGCCGATCCGGTTGATCCCGCCGAAGACGGCGATGGCTCGTCCTCGCTCGTGAACGGGAACCACTGTGGCCAGATAGGCATGCCGAGATAGACCCCAAAGGGCCACACCGGCGCCACTCACGAAGCGGCAGAGGACCAGGATTCCGATGGCATCGCCCGACAGGGCAACGCCGGCCGTCGCCAGTCCATAGACGAGGCAGCCGAGCAGAAAGGCGCGACGGTGTCCGAAGCGGGGCAGGACGGTACCGACCGGCAAGTCAGCACTGAGTGTCCCGACCCAGCCTGCTGCGATGGCGATCCCGGTCACCGTATAGCTGGCGCCGTGCTCGCGGAGGAACAGCGGCAAAACCGGCACCATGACTCCCTGCCCGAAGGCGAGGAGTATCGTCGGCAGATAGACTGGGAAGAGCAGATCGCGCGTCACGCGCATTGCAGTCTCCGCAGCCCCCGCTCATCCTGGCACGATCCGCCCAACTCGGCAAGCGAGCGAGAGCACGAGCCAAGAGTTGTTGCCCGATCAGCATTCACTGAAGAGCGCTCGGGCGAATCGGGTGTCGCACCGAGTATCTCGAGGAAACGTCGTCGGACCGTCGAGCG
>NZ_JBRBZA010000010.1:0-90057 GCF_053493975.1 Thermomicrobium sp. | reverse complement strand
GTATCGAGACCGAGGCTTTTCGGCCACGGAGGTGTGGTATGGCCCAAGTCGTTGCCACGAGGCCGTTTACCGGCGAGGAGTATCTGGAGAGCCTGCGCGACGGCCGCGAAGTCTACGTCTACGGGGAGCGCGTCAAGGACGTCACGACGCATCCCGCTTTCCGCAACGCCGCCCGCATGGTCGCTCGCCTCTACGATGCCCTTCACGATCCCGCGAAGAAAGACCTCCTGGCCGTCGAGACCGACACCGGCAACGGCGGCTTCACCCATCCCTTCTTCCGCGCCCCCCGCTCGGCCGAGGATCTCGTCCGCGCCCGCGATGCCATCGCCGAGTGGGCCCGCATGACCTACGGCTGGCTCGGGCGCAGCCCGGACTACAAGGCGAGCTTCCTCGGCACGCTCGGCGCCAACGCCGGCTTCTACGAGCCGTTCAGCGAGAACGCCCGCCGCTGGTACCAGCTCGGCCAGGAGCGGGTCCTCTACTGGAACCACGCCATCGTCAACCCGCCGGTCGACCGCAACCGCCCACCCGACGAGGTCGGCGATGTCTACATGCACGTCGAGCGGGAGACCGACGGCGGCATCTACGTCTCCGGCGCCAAGGTGGTCGCTACCGGCTCGGTCCTGACCCACTACAACTTCATCGCCCACTACGGCCCCTTGCCGATCAAGGACAAGAAGTTCGCCCTCATCTTCACCGTCCCGATGGATGCACCCGGCGTCAAGCTGATCAGCCGGCCGAGCTACGAGTACACGGCCGCCGTCATGGGCAGCCCCTTCGACTACCCGCTCTCCAGTCGCCTGGACGAAAACGACGCCGTCTTCATCTTCGATAACGTCTTCGTCCCCTGGGAGAACGTCTTCGTCTACGGCGATGTGGAGAAGGTCAACGGCTTCTTCCCAGCCTCCGGCTTCATCCCGCGCTTCACCCTGCACGGTTGCACCCGCTTCGCCGTCAAGCTCGACTTCATCGCCGGGGTGCTCCTCAAGGCGATCGCCGTCACCGGGACCAAGGACTACCGCGGCGTGCAGGCCCAGGTCGGCGAAGTGATCGCCTGGCGTAACCTGTTCTGGGCGATCACCGACGCCATGTGCCGCAACCCGATCCCTTGGACCGACGGCTACGTGCACCCCAACCTCGAATACGGTGTCGCCTATCGCGTGCTGGCCCCGACCGCCTGGTCGCGCGTCCGCCAGATCATCCTCGACAACGTGGCCAGCGGCCTCGTCTATCTGCCCAGCCATGCCCTGGACTTCCAGAACCCGGCCGAGCGCCCCTACCTCGAGAAGTACGTGCGGGGCAGTGGCGGGGTCGATGCCCACGACCGGGTGAAGCTCATGAAGCTCCTCTACGACGCCACGATCTCGGAGTTCGCCGGGCGGCACGAGCTCTACGAGCGGAACTACGCCGGGAACCACGAGAACATCCGCTTGGAGACGCTCCTCGTCGCCGAAGCGGTCGGCACCGCCGAGCGGATGCGCGGCTTTGCCGAGCAGTGCATGGCCGAATACGACCTGGAGGGCTGGCTGGCCCCAGACCTGGTCAATAACGACGACGTCTCCTTCGTCCTCCGGCGCTTCCGGGAGACGCAAGGGTAAGCGTGCGGCGCCGCTCGCCCGGGCTGGCGGTTCCGGCGGGTCTCCCGCCAGCCCGGGAGCGGACGCCGGGGAAGGAGGAGAGGCCGCACGACGGGATCGGCACCCGCTCGCGTTCGCGCTGTCGGTCGTTTCGTAATGTGGCACAGTGGGAGGGAGTCCCATGAGCACGAATGGGCAGCCAGAACCACTCTTCGAGGTCGCTCAACTGGCCCACGTCGAGATCTACACCCCGGACCTCGACGGCACCCTCTGGTTCTTCAAGGATCTGCTCGGTCTCGAGGAAACCGAGCGGGCCGGCGACTCGGTCTACCTGCGCGCCTACGAGGACTGGTACCACCATACGCTCAAGGTCACCAAGCGCGACAAGCCGGGGCTCGGGCATGTCGCTTGGCGCACCACGTCCCCGCAAGCCCTGGAGCGGCGTGTCCAGGCCATCCAGGCCGCCGGGCTCGGCGACGGCTGGATCGAGGGGGACCGCGGGCACGGCCGCGCCTACCGCTTCCATACCCCCGATGGGCACCCGATGGAGCTCCTCTGGGAGGTCGCGTACTACAAGACCCCAGCCGAAGCCAAGACGAAGCTCATCAACCGGCCGCAGCGCCGCCCGCTGCGCGGCGTCCCGGTCCGCCGCATCGATCACGTCAATCTCCTGGCCAGCGACGTGACGACGAACAAGCAGTTCCTGATGGACGTCCTCGGTTTCCGGCTCCGCGAGAACATCATCCTCAACAACGGTGTCGAGGCCGGTTGCTGGCTCTCGGTCAGTCCGCTGGTGCACGAGATCGCCTTCATGCGCGACGGAACCGGTGCCAAGGGCCGCCTCCACCATGTCTGCTACTGGTACGGCTACCCGCAGCACCTGTCCGACATCGCCGACGTCTTCAGCGAGGTCGGGATCAAGATCGAGGCGGGTCCCGGCAAGCACGGGATCTCCCAAGCGATGTTCATGTACGTCTATGAGCCCGGCGGCAACCGGGTGGAACTCTTCGGTGACTGTGGCTACTTGATCTTCGACCCAGCCTGGCAGCCGATCACCTGGACGGAGGATATCCTCGCCCCCGGCATCATCTGGTTCGGCTCGCCGCTTCCCGCCGAGTTCTTCCTCTACGGCACCCCACCCGTCGAAGTCACCGAACCCGCTCGCGCCGACGACTGACCAGCCAGGAAATCGCGCCAGCGACGCCCGTCCCGCTCGATGAGCGGGACGGGTTCCTCTTGTCGAATGCTGAGCGGTTCTCAAGCGTACCCTGGCATGGTACGCTCGGAGCGTATGGCGAGAGGGGGTTGGACCATGCCGATGCTCGAGATCGTCGTGGCCCGTAAGGAACCGTTGACGATCGAGCAGAAACGCGCTTTCGCTCGAGAAGCAGTGGAGATTTTCCACAGCGTGCTCGGTACACCGCCCGGACGACTCCGCTTGGCCTTCTACGAGCTGCAGCCCGAAGAGAGCCTCGATCTCCTCGTCACGGAGTCTTCCGAGGATTCTCGTCGGCATTGAACGTGTCACGATCCCGAAAGGTCGTTATGCTGCGCGGTGCTGCGGCCGATGTTCCCGCGTTGCTGAGCTGCTTCTTTACGGACAAACCCTGCGATCTGTGCCTTCGCTCGAGCGGCAACCACCACTTCAAGAAACCGGCGCTTGGCATGCGGGCTCGGCCAGCAGAACGCACTACGGCCCGAGCGTGCAGCGAGCCTGAGCGAAGACTGTGGTCATGGCTTGAGGTAACACAATGTGTCTTGCGGTCTCCTCACCCTTCGTCGCTCGCGACGAGTCGCTATAAGGCGACCCACAAAGAAGTCACGCGTCGCAGGAGCCCGACATGGAGGCGTTGGGCCGTTCCCGACTGGTGTTCGGTGCTCCTCACGAGCCAGCGCTGTCGACCGAAGGCGTGCTTACTCGCGCTGACTTCCATCTCCGTTCGGAGACGAACGACGGTGCCCAGCATGTCCCGAGCCATCGCGTCCGAGCGACTTCCCGGCGAAAACGCGTACGTCGCCGAATCTGCACTGCCAGCACCGAGCGTGCCACACCGACGCTCGGGGGCATGCTCGATCAGCACTTGCCCTCCAGGCCCCCACCCAGCGAACGAGGCCGCACTCGTCGCGACATGCGGCCGGGGAAGAGGTGCGCCACGTCAAGCCCATTGCAGGCTGCCCGCAGCAGCCGCCGGTTCGATACCCGCTCGTGCGGCCGGTCAGCTGTTCGCTGCTCAAAGGCGCTTCGCCGGCGCTGTTACCAGGTGCTCTTGTCACTCGGCATCGAGACCCGGAGTCACCGGGAAACTCGGCGCGGGACAGCATGCCGTCGAGCCCGAACAGCCGAGACTCCATCGAGCCACACCGTACCTCATCGTCTGCAGGAAGGTTATCCGATCACACACCCGCTCACGTCCCGCATCGGTCCCAGTGTGCCAAACCGCGCGTAGCGAGCGGACGGAATATTCCTAAGTCTCTCAGATCGTTTCTCCTCCGATCGAACTCGTCTGGCGATCTCGCGGGTGCCCTACCGGACCGCATGACGATCCACACGAGTCGCCCGACCTACATGCGCGCCGACTACCTGAAGAAGATCGTCGATACCTCGAACGCGGATCACCGTGCCTCCTCCAGGGTCACGAACGCGACACGCGAAGGTTTCGGACCAGTGACCCGTGAAGCAACGACCGCGGGTCAGCTCAGCGTGTGAAGCATCGTTGGCACTCGACCCGGAGAGCACTCGAACCGCACAGCATCAGAAACTTCTTGGCCGGTACCGAGCAATCATTAGTAGGGCTGAGTTGAGTGCCGCTCGATCCGGGAGGGATCGACTACGACGACGCGCAGCGACAAGGAGCGCCGCTATCTCCTCGATACGTTGCTCACGCTCACCCTCGAGCCGTTCCCCGTTGCCACGGAACGAGGACTCGTCGCAGGAAGTCGACGAGTTGCACACTCGCGAAACCCAAGATGGCGGTCACGAAGAGCGTGGCCCAGAGCGATGACACGGAGAACGTCTGCCAGGCACTCCACAAGAGATAGCCAAGCCCATCACGCGCCCCGAGCATCTCCGCGAGCACCCCGAGAATGAGGCCCGTCCCGACACCGAGGCGCAATCCGGCTAAGACCAGCGGCATCGCCCCCGGTAGCGCCACCGTCCGGATCACGTCCCAGCGCTTCGCACCGAACGTCTTCGCTACATCGAAATAGACCGGGTTGATCGCGAGCACGCCCTCCATCGCATTCGTTACGGCGAGATAAAACACCCCGATCGCCACCATCGAGACCTTGGAACCTTCCCCGAGACCGAAGATCAGGAGCAACAGCGGGAAGAGTGCACTCTTCGGCAGCGGATACGTCGCCGCGATGATCGGATCGAGCGTCAACCGCAGCCAGCGCCATAAGCCCATGGCGAGCCCGATCAGTACCGCGGGTACACCACCGATGACCGTCCCGAGCAGCACGCGCCACAACGTGATCTTGAGATGATGCAGCAGCACGCCGGTCGTGATCGCATCCCAGAAGGCACCGACGATCGCACTGGGAGCGGGGAAGAAGCGTTGATCGACCCATCCTGCCCGAGCCGCCACTTCCCAGAGCGCGAGCAGCGCGACAGGCGAGAGCAGCTGGACAGCCGCTTCGGTCTTGACCCCTGCCTCAGGGAACCAGCGCCCGCGCCGCATGGTCGTCCGCTCGACTGTCGCTCTCCCTTCGACCATCATCCATGCTCCTGTGGTCCACGCCGTACCTCTTCGGCGATCAACCCCCAAATCTCTTCATAGAGTTCACCGTAGCGGGGATCAGCTCGTACCTCGACCACATCGCGGGGGCGCGGAAACGGGATCGGAATCACCCGCTTGACTCGCCCCGGCCGATGTGTCATCACTAAAACCTCGTCGCCGAGTGTGATAGCCTCGTCGATCGAATGCGTCACGAAGATGACGGTCTTTTGCTGCTCTTCGCAAAGACTCGAGACCTCCTGCTGCAGAATCGTCCGCATCTGCTCGTCCAGCGCCGAGAATGGCTCGTCCATGAGAAGCACATCAGGATCGACCGCGAAAGCCCGCGCGATCGAGACCCGCTGCTTCATGCCGCCCGAGAGCTGATGCGGATAGGCTCGTTCGAATCCGCTCAGCCCGACCTTGCGGATCCAGTGCGATGCCCGTTCCTCGATCTGCCGCCCTTGTACGCGGCGCAGCTTGAGGCCGTAGGCAACGTTGTCGCGCACCGTCAGCCATGGGAAAACCGACTGTTCTTGGAAGACCATGGCAAACGGCGGATGCCCATCGCGACTGGGACGCATCCAGACTTGGCCGCTGTCCTGTTGCTCCAAACCAGCCAGAATGCGAAGCAACGTCGTCTTGCCGCAACCGCTCGGCCCGACGACAACCAAAAAGCGGCCCTCTTGGAGCTCGAAGCTCACGCCATCCAGTGCCCGAAGTCGGCGCTTGCCATGAGCGAAATGCTTGATGACGTCAGCGACGCGCACGACAACGGCGCGCTCCGCTGTCGGAGGCGATGATGTGCCGAGGGCATCGCCCATAGATCCCTCCACGACCTGCTCGCGAGCACCACGTGGTTCTCTAGCCCCTTCCGATCCTAGCCGGCAGGAGTGAAGTGCTTCAACCACGCCGTTCCCCATAGCCGAACACGGTGCATCGCCGACGAGCGAGTCTTTCCCGGCTATGAGGAACTGCTCTACCGAGCAAGCTGCGTCCTGCAAGCGATAGCACCGGTATCCCGAAAAGCACGGGCGCCAAAGCCCGTCAGCACAGGCCCAGGAGGTGGTCGACACAGTCTCGGGAGATGAGGCGGAGAGATCGAACAGGGATTGCGGGAGAAGTCAGACCATGCAACAGCGCGGAACGGCTGCTGGTCGCAAGATCAGCCCCTCGTCCAGCTTGGCGCCCGTCAGGGTGCATCACCGGTGCCGCACGGTAAAACGGTGCCCACTCCCCGTAGGCAGCCGATGCTCTTCCCCGGATAGGACGCATCCATCGCTCGATCACCGTGCAAGCCTGGCCCAGAGCATCCTCTCCGACGAGGACACGCGTCCAGAACTCGAGCCGCGGGCAAGATGCCACGAGGGTCTTCGCTTTCCCTGTCGGGGACATCGCGGCCACGAGACGCTCGTCCGAGCACCCTGAACGCGAACACGACTCCTGAGACAGACCGGGGGGTTCCCTCGCAGCGTCCCACCACCGCATCCTCTCAGCCAGTCAGCCGAGTGCCACGTCCAGCACCATCATCACCGTGAAGCCGACGATCGTGCCGCTCGTCGCCAGATCTCCGTGATCGCCGCGTTGCGACTCCGGGATCAACTCCTCGACGACGACGTACAGCATCGCTCCCGCCGCGAAGGCGAGCGCATACGGCAGGATCGGTTCGACGAGGAGGACGGCCGCCGCCCCGAGCAACGCGGCCAGCGGTTCGACGATTGCGGAAAGCTGTCCGTACCAGAAGGCGCGAAACGGACTGAAGCCCTCGCGGCGTAACGGAACCGCGATCGCCAGCCCTTCCGGCACGTTCTGCAGCGCGATCCCGACCGCCAGAGCCGTCGCACCACTGAGGAGCGAAACAGCCAGCAGCGGGTCCGTCACCCGCGCTGCCGCCCCAAACGCGACCCCGACCGCGAGACCCTCTGGGACATTGTGCAGCGTGATCGCCAGAATCAAAAGCGTCGTCCGGCGCCAGGTCGTGGAGACTCCTTCCGCTGCCTCGCGCGGTAGGAACAGGTGCAGATGCGGCAGGAAGCGATCGACGATGCGCAGCGCCAGCGCGCCAGCGACGAGACCGGTCGCGGCCGGGATCCAGGCGATCCCGCCATTCCGCTCAGCGACCTCCATCGCGGGAATCAAGAGCGACCAAACGCTCGCCGCGATCATCACGCCGGCAGCGAAGCCGAGCATCGCATCGAGGAACCAACGGGGAATACTTCGGCCCACTAACACGAGCGCTGCCGCCGCCGCGGTGGCACCCCACGTCAACAGTCCGCCCAGTAACGCCTGCACGATCGGATCGAGCGACCAGAACCAGCCCAGCACGTCGTCCCCCACGCGTCGCCCCCTCATCACTCCGATTTAGCTTAGGCTAAATTTACCACCGAGCGGAAAGCGAGAACACGGTTCACCGTTTTTCGGTTTTCGATTTCGCGGGGGAAGGAGCAACCGTGATCCCGAAGGAAGCGAGAATTCGCTGAAGAAGCCCTATTCCGGCAGCGTGGCCTCCTGAGCGGGCTCACTCACCCGCTGCCCGATCCACACTGCTGCCAGTCGCGCCGCCTCGTTCCAGATTTCCCGGATCGGCAATCCGGTTCGCTGGTGAAGAGCCAGGCAGTCGCGATATTCCGGCACGGCATCGACGACCCGATCGTGCACGATCTTCAGCTTGACCGCCACCTCACCCCAGCGGGTCGCGACTGCGACACTGCGCCGCGCGAGCTTCGTCCGCTCGATCGGGATCGCTCGTACGCCGAAGGTCGTCGAGTGCTCGAAAAGCACGCGCTCGAGCACCGGCCGATCCTCAGCCCGACAGATCGCGCTCACGATCACTGCCGGGCGCGAGCGCTTCATCACGATGGGCGTCAGATACACATCCAGGGCGCCCGCCGCGAACAGCGCGTCGACGAGCGGCTCGATGAACTGCGGATTCATATCGTCGAGATTGGCCTCCAGGAGAAGTTCCGCCTCGCCCGGTTGCCCCGGTACGGCGAGGGCGTCCCCGATCCAGAGACGCACAGCATTCGGCCAGGGTAACTCGCGCGTCCCGAACCCATACCCGACCCGCTCCGGGCGAAAGGCCGGCCGGACGAAGCGCGCCAGTTCGACCAGCAAGGCTGCACCTGTCGGGGTCACCAACTCAGCCTCGATTTCGATCGGCACGAGCGGCACTGCCGCCTGCGCGAGTAAGAGCGCCGTAGCTGGCGCTGGCACCGGCAAACGCCCGTGCACCGTTTCGACCCAGCCGCGACTCAACGGCAGGGGTCCGCAGGTGATCTGCTCCACGCCGAGCAGCTCGAACCCCCAGACGACACCGACGACATCGACGATCGAGTCGACTGCACCCACCTCGTGAAAGTGCACGGACTCGAGAGGGACACCGTGCACGCTCGCTTCTGCCTCCGCCAGTCGCCGAAAAACGGCGAGCGCCCGCTCCTTCACCCGCGGTGGCAGTGCCGACGCGCTCAAGAGGTCGCGGATCTCGGCCCAATCGCGTGCTGGCTGGGCAGCCTCGACGATGACGCGAACCTGCGTGCCGGCCAGGCCATGACGGACGACTCGCTCCGCAACCAACCGATACCCTTCGACATCGAGCGCGCTGGCCAAGCGATCAGCCAGTTCTTCAGGGGAGACGCCAGCATCGACGAGCGCACCGAGCAGCATATCGCCACTGGCCCCCGAGAACGGGTCAACGAATGCCACCCGCACCGAGCGTCTCCTTCAACTCGCCGTGGTCACTCGACGACGCCGGCTCCGCGCCTCTTCCTGTGCCCTGAGCTGCCCGCACGCTGCGGCGATCTCGACACCCCGAGAGTAGCGTACAGTGGCAGGGATTCCGTATCGCTCGAGGACGGCGCGGAACCGCTCGATCCGCTCCGGCCCCGGCCGTCGGAAGAGGGGGGCCGCGGGCGTCGGGTTGTACGGAATGAGGTTGACATGACAGAGCAGACCACGCAGGCGGCGAGCCAGTTCCGCGGCTATCCGCTCGTCATCGTTGACGTTTTCGATCAAAACGTATTCGAAGGTGATACGCCGGCCGGTTCGGGCGACGTACCGACGGCAGGCAGCCAACAATTCATCGATCGGCCAACGCCGATTGATCGGCACGAGCTGCGAGCGCAGCGCATCGTTCGGGGCATGGAGCGAGACGGCCAGCTTGACTTGATACGGCTCGTCGGCGAGTCGGTCGATGAAAGGGACGACACCCGCTGTCGAGAGCGTGATGTGCCGCGCCCCGATTCCCAAGCCCTGCCGATCGTTCACGATCGCGACGAAGCGCATGACGGCATCGTAGTTGTGGAACGGCTCCCCCATGCCCATCACGACGATGTTGGAGATCCGACGCGCTCGCTCGCGTGCCAGTCGCGCTGCATAGACGACCTGACTGACCATCTCGCCAGCCGAAAGGTTGCGGATCAGCCCGGAAAGACCAGTCGCGCAAAAACTGCACCCGATGGCGCAGCCAATCTGGCAGGAGACACACACAGTCGTCCGATCCGGGTAGAACATGACGACTGTCTCGACAAAATGGTCATCGCGCGTGCGGAACAAGAGCTTGATCGTTTCTCCATCGTCACTCACCCGCTGACGCACGGGGACGAGCCCACTGATCGGGAGCATCTCCGCGAGTTCGCGGCGCATCGCCTTGGGAAGCACGCTCATGCTCTCGTACTCGAGCGCGAGGTGCTGGTATGCCCAGTGGAAGAGCTGACGCGCCCGGTAGCGTGGTAGCCCACGCTCCTCCATCCAGGCCTCGAGCTCACCTAACCTGAAGTCGTGTAGCGTTTCCCCTAGCCCACGTGCAGTCGGGCGAGGTGCCGTTCGTTCGGTCGCGGTCATCATCGTGATCGATCCACCACTCGTCATGACTATCTCGCAAGTGTATCAACTAGTTCCTGTAGCCAGCAGAGTAGAGAGCTCGCGGCGCCAACGCATGATCCGGTCCGCGATCGCTTCCGCCTCGAAGGTCACCAGATAATGCGGCAACCGCTCGCCCCGCTCGCGGTGCCAATGGCGGTACGCCCAGTCGACCAGCGCGATGTCCAAGCGACGCCGCAACCAAAAGGCTCGCCCACCGTACCGGGTGAGGTAGCGAAGCTGGCGCGCGCGCCGACGCCGAGGACTGGCCAGGACCGCGAGATCGTCGGTATCCGCCAAACCGAGTCGCACCGCCTCCGCCAAAAAGCGCCGCACGTCGCGCGCGCGCCGCCGGGCCTGGGCGACCGCCAGCACCGCGAGCCCGATGGCTCCAGGGAGCAGCACCAGCAAGGGATAGCCGAGGAGCACGAGGACCACTGAAAGACCACTGTCATCGTACTGGGCGAGCGTGACCCCACCGTTCCACAAGGCATGGAGCAGAACCGCGCCGGCCAAGCCAGCCAAGGGTGCCAACCAGCGGAGGGCACCGGAGCGTGCCTGCACAGCGAAGCCGAGACCGAGACCGGTCAGCGCAGTGTAGAGCGAATGCCCGAAGCCGGTAAGAACCCCGCGAATCACGAAGAGCGCACCGACACCGCTCAGTCCCTCTTCGAGGAAGGAAGCAGCGTAATAGACGAGGTCTTCCACTACCGCGAAGCCGAGGCCGACCAATCCACCATACACGATCCCGTCGAGGACGTCATCGAACTCGTGCCGGGCCAGGAAAAAGAGCACGAACACGAAGGCTCCCTTCGCCGCTTCTTCGGTCAGTGGCGCAAAGATGATCGTCCCGAGCGTGTCGCTCACGGCCGAATCCAGCGCGAGCACTGTCCCCGTCACCATCTGTAAGAGAGCCGTGGCCGCGCCACCAGTCAGCGTCGCCACACCGGCACCCCAGGCGAGGGCCAAGCCGAGCAACCACGGTGGCTCGTGCTCCAAGGGATCGAGGAAGAGGAGATACGCCACGTAGACAGGGGCCAAGATTCCCGCGAGCACCAGGCCGACCAGAAACGCGGCTGGGGATGTCCCGAGGAGAGCGATCGACAGGACACAGCACAACCCCAACGAGGAAACGACGACGAAGCACCCGATCGTGAGTGGCCAAACTGGCGAATGCGCAGTCTGCATTCTGTGCTGCATCGCTCGTCTCGTTCGACAGTGCACGAGAACCCGACACCCGTGTATGGTATCGGAGAAGAGAAGGGTTGACGACGCAGCATTCGAGGAGGGCCGAAACCGATGCGCGTTCCGAACGAGCGATCCGGCGACGACGTCCTCGAGCAGCTCAGCGAAATCTGGCCAAGCGCGGCACCACCGCGCGTGCAGCCGGTCTTCGAGGATCTCCGCACCGCACTGCGCATTCCAGACATTCCATTTCCCTTTCGGATCCTCGCCCACTGGCCGCCCTACCTCGCCTTCGCGGTGCGACAATTCAGTCCCTTCATCCGTTCGCTCGCCTTCGAGGCCGCTGCCGACGCACTGCGAGCACGAGCGGCGGCATCGATCGGTTCGCTGCCACGCAGCGAACGCCTCGCCGCAGCTCGCGCACTGATCTTGCGCGAGCACGAACTGGCACCGAAGATCGTGCTCATCCTCACCGCCTTCGCCGTTGGGTTGCGTGGTCGCTCGGGCGAGTCTGCACCACCGCTCGGCACGACTCTTCCTCCTCAGGAGCCACTCGCTGTACGTCCCGCCGAACTGCCACGCACGGTGGACGAACGCATCGCACCGCTACCCGACCTCTCCACTGCGCGGGAAAGGGGGCGAGTGCTGCTCGCCGATCTCGCCGCCTTGCGTGGCTCACCGGCCTTGGACGACTTCAGTCGCGCACTCGCAATCAGCGAACCTGCTGCCTTCGCCGAACTCCTCGCTCTGCGACGGAGCATCCAAGCCGACCGTCTCGCGCAGGGACGCAGCGAGCTACTCGCCCAGGCCGAGCGAGCAATCCGCCGTTTCACTTTGCCCGGGAGCAAGGTCCTGCCCGACTTCATGGTGCCGGAACACACGCTGGCAGCGATCGATGCGGTCGTCGATCAGCTCCGCACGATTGCGCTGGAAGCCCTCCTCGACGTGACGCTGGCACGTATCGCCCTCGATGGGCTCGATGCTGCCAGCTCCGCACCCTATCCGGTACTCATCGCTGTTGAACAGTGAGGAGCGGCCTGTCAAAACGACGCGCCAGTGCAGCGAAAGGAAGGAACCATGCTGGATCTGCGTGCTCTGCAACGACCGCTCAAGCAGCGTTACCGCGAACGGCCTGAGGAGGCGCTCATCACCCTGCGCGCAGTGGCCCGTCAGCAGGACAGTCCGCTGCGGTGCATGGTCGAGACGACCGGTGGAACGATCGTCAGCGAAGCTCACCCCGGCGTCGGCGGACCAGGCAGCGCAAGTTGCTCTGGCGATCTACTCCTGGCTGCCCTAGCCGCGTGCGCGCAGATCACTTGCCAGATGGTCGCGACCGCGCTCGGCATCCCGCTCACTCGAGTGAGCACGATAGCTGAGGGTGACCTGGACCTCCGCGGCACGCTCGGCGTGTCGCGTGAGGTCCCAGTCGGATTCCGAACGATCCGCCTCTTCATCGATATCGAGGCACCGGACGCGACACCCGAGCAACTAGCGAACCTTCGCGAGAAGACGGAGCAGTTCTGTGTCATCTTCCAGACGCTCCGTCAACCGCCAGAACTCAGCGTGCAGTGGTCCTCCAGCGACACTCAACCGTAGAGCTCAGCCAGCCGATCGATCGTGAAACCGGGGGCTTGACATGCCTCGATGATACGCCGTTCGCGGGCCTCCACTTCTTTGGCTGCACGGTAGAGCTCCGGAGCGATCTCCAGTGGTATCTGGATGACCCCATGCTTGTCCCCATGCAGGAGATCGCCGGGATGCACGGTCAAACCGCCCACTGTGACCGGTGTGCCGAACTCGACAACGTGCACGTAGGCATGCGAGACCTGGACTTGACTCGCGAAAAAGTGGAAACCGAGCCGCTCCACCTCGTCGAGATCACGCACGCCCCCATTCGTCACGGTGCCGATGCAACCGAGCGCCCGGTGAATGTTGGCATTCACCTCACCCCAGAACGACCCGATCGGCGGATCATCCAGGTCTTCGATCACGACGATCCGCGGTTCGGGAATGGTCAGGATGTACTCCCACATGGCCCGACGCGGCACGGACTCACCTGGTCGCGGTGGCTGCGCGGCACGGATCTTGGCCGTCACGGCATACCCGACCATCGTGCCCAGATGCGGGAACAGGCACTTGATCGAGGCATCCATGAACCCGACGTTGCGTGGCCGAACATCGAAGGTCTCGATCGCGTTCGCGACCGTCGGTGTCGTCAAGGTCTGGAGCGCTCGCAGCACCTCAGGCGCGAGTGGAGCTTCCGGCATCGCTCGTCCCTCCTCAGTCTGTTCCCTTCCCTCACCGGGCATCATACCTGACCCTTTCGCTCGACGCACCCTGGTCGATCTGCCCCCTTCGGGTTACGATCACCGTTCGGGACACGCCCTGAGGGAAGGGAGAACCTCATGGACGCGACCGCATTGGTTGCACTCGCCAGGCAAAACCTCGCGGCGTTGGGTATTCCGGTGAGCGACGAAGATCTCGAGAAGGCCCGTGCAGCCGGTTTCTTCGGTACCGCGCAGGCCTTCCTGACACTCGTGCAACGAGACGGCGAGATCGATGACCTACCAGATTTCCTGAGCGACCGTCTCCCAGCACCCCGTTCATGGGCCGCGACGGGACAGAAGTTCCCCTCGACGGCACCGGAGATCCTCGAACTCGCCCGGGCATTGCGCAACGGCGAGACGAGCAGTCGCGCGCTCGTCGAGCGAGCGCTCGAGCAGATCGCGCGACGCGATCCAGAACTCAACGCCTTTCAGTTGCTGCTCCCCGAGCAAGCGCTCGCCGATGCTGAGGCGCGCGATGCTGAACTCGCAAGGCGTATCGACCGCGGACCGCTCCACGGCCTGCCAGTGGCATTGAAGGACCTCATCGACCTCGCCGGAACACCGACGACCGCCGGATCAGCTATCCTCGCCGACGGGGTAGCATCCCGGGATGCGACGGTTGTCCAGCGGCTCCGAGCCGCCGGAGCTGTGATCGTCGGGAAAACACGATTACCAGAGTTCGCGTACTCGGGAGCCTCCAACAACCCGCACTACGGCCCGGTCCCCAATCCGCGAGATTACGGCCGCGACAGTGGGGGGTCCTCGAGTGGTTCCGCTGCGGCGGTCGCCGCTGGCTTGGTCGTCATGGCGCTCGGCTCGGATACCGGGGGATCGATCCGTATTCCGGCGGCCTATTGCGGAATCGTCGGTCTCAAACCCACCTACGGACGGGTGAGCACGCAGGGCGTCTATCCGCTCGCCTGGTCACTCGACCACATCGGACCGCTCACCCGTACCGTGACGGACGCTGCGGTTTCTCTCGAAGCGATAGCTGGTCCGGACGATGAGGATCCACGGACGCGCGCCGTTCCACTCCCGGATCTGGTTGGCGCCACGCAGGTCGAGCGCCTCGAACTCCGAGTGGGTGTCGTCCGCTCCACAGGTGGAGATCAGCCGTTCGCGACGCCCGACGCGGTCTCGGTGTGCGAACGAGCAGTGGACGCGCTCGCGGACGCTGGGGCCGACCTCGTCCCGCTCGTCCTCCCGGAACTCGAGGAGTTGCGTCTCGTGAGTGCGGCGATCGCGCAACTCGAGGCTGCTGCGGTGCACGCACCCACCGCGCGCGAGCGCTGGACACACTACGGTGAGTTCTTCCGTCTCCGCCTCCTCGGCTGCTTCGCCTACCCCTGCTGGGGTTACGTCGCCGCCCAGCGGCTGGCCAAGAGGGCTCGTGCGCGGCTCACGAGTCTCCTCGAGGAGCGCGATATTTCCCTGCTGGCTCTCCCGACAGCGCCGACCACGGCCCCGCCACTCGGGCACTGGACAGCGCGAGCGAGCTGGCTGACCGCACCCTTCAACCTGCTCGGATGGCCAGCCCTCAGCGTTCCTGCCGGCCTCGGCGATGACGGCTTGCCAATCGGTCTCCAACTGGTGGCCCGTCCGTGGCGGGAAGATCTCGTCGTCGCCGCAGGAGCGTTGGTCGAACGCGCGACTCGATCGAGCCGAGGCTCGAACTGCAAGGCATAGACCTGTCAGATCCTCATGGCCGACCAACGACACGCAGCTCGACAAACGAGCGATGCTTCGCAGCGCTTCAGGCGACTGCGCGATCGATTCCGCCTGCGCGGGATTGGGGCGAACCCTTTCCACCAGCAGAGATTTGCGTCATACTTCAACCAGGCGGTACGGTTCGTCAGTGGCCTCGGTGTGGCAAGCTCCGTTCCGCTGGTGAGTCGGTCGATAAGGGAAAGGGAGGGTCACGATGCCGTACGAACTCCCACCGCTGCCGTATCCGTACGACGCGCTCGAGCCCTACATCGACGCGCGCACGATGGAGATTCATCACACCGGGCATCATGGAGCCTACGTGCGCAACGTGAACGCGGCGCTCGAAAAGCACCCGGAAATCCCAGGCATGCCGATCGAGGAACTCCTGCGCCGCATCAACGAAGTGCCGGAGGATATCCGGACCGCTGTCCGCAACAATGGCGGAGGCCACGCCAACCACACCATTTTCTGGCAGATCATGGGCCCCAACGCTGGTGGTGAGCCGACCGGAGAACTCGCGCAGGCGATCGCTGAAACGTTCGGGAGCTTCCAGCAGTTCAAGGAGCAATTCTCGGCAGCTGCTGCCGGAGTCTTCGGTTCAGGCTGGGCATGGCTGGTACTCGATCAGAACGGCAAGCTGCAAATCATTACGAGGCCCAACCAAGACAGCCCATACATGGACAACCTCTACCCCGTGATGGGGCTAGACGTCTGGGAGCATGCCTATTACCTCAAGTACCAGAACCGCCGTCCCGAGTACATCGCGAACTGGTGGAACGTGGTCAACTGGGACGCGGTGGCTCAGCGCTATCGCGAGGGTCTCCAGCGCTGATCGCGGCCGAGTATTCGGCTCGACGAGCGAGCGCCGGGCGATCGCCCGGCGCTCTTCTCTGCGCCGCACCCCTCCTTCAGGCTTCGATCGGCTCGAGCGGTCGCAAGTTCGCTTCGATCTCTGCCCGCCGCGGCTCGAGGAACGGCGGGAGCGACAAGCGTTCACCCAAGTGCGCGATATCCTCGTCGATGGCAAAACCGGGGCCATCCGTTGCGAGCTCGAAGAGAATGCCGCCTGGTTCGCGGAAATACAGGGAGCGAAAGTAGAATCGGTCGATCCGCGGGGTGACCGGAATGCCAGCTTGGGCAATCCGGGCACGCCACGCCTGATGCGCAGCATCATCGGCAACGCGAAAAGCGACGTGGTGGACACCACCGGTTCCGAGCCGCGCCCGAGGTCGATCCGGTCGTTCCTCGACCACGACCAGTGCTCCCGGACCACCCGGTCCGACTTCGAAGAGGGCGGTTCGTGTTCGAGAGCGTTCCTCCTGCCGAAGGCGAAACCCCAACAGCTCCGTCAACACACGTGCGGTCGGCTCGAACGAGCGCACAACGAGAGAGACCCCAAAGATCCCCTTGATCTGGTAGGCACGGGGTACCGGCGACCGATCCCACGGCGTGCCACCGACCGTCCCACCATCGTCGACGAGAGCCAAGCGTTGCCCCTCGAAGTCCAGGAAGAATACGGCCTGCCGGCCAGCGTAGTTTCCCCACTCCACTCCCGGCACACCATGCCGCTGCAACCACTCGACCCACCACTCCAGCGCCGCCGCGTTCTCCACCCGCAACGCGAGGCGTGCGATCTCCCCGGAGCCGGAGCGATGCGGCGGCAAGTAGGGCCAGTCGAAAAAGGTGACATCCGTACCTGGACTCCCAACCGCGTCAGCATAGAACAAATGATATGCTGATACATCGTCCTGGTTGACCGTCTTCTTGACGAGACGGAGTCCGAGTACACGCGTATAGAAACGCACATTTTCTGTGGCACGTCCCGTGACCGCTGTGACATGATGAATGCCGAGTACCTCGTGTTCACGCATCGCACGACTCCCTCCGCGACGACACGCGATGACGAGTGTACCGAACGCCGGTCCAAGGGATCTGTTCCAGCATACCAAGGCATCGCGCAGAGAGAAACAGAGAGAAGGCAAACGATCGATCACGAGGCACCACTGAGGAAGTCAAGTTGGTCTGTCGTCCGGGGTCACCATCGAGAGACGATCGCGAGAACCGAAGTGGGCCGGCGCGCTGACGCCGGCCCAACGGACGAGACAGAGACAGCCACAGCTCAAACGTCCCCTTCGCGCAACCCGAGCGCCGCTTGCGCGGCAGCGAGTCGCGCGATCGGTACGCGGTAGGGAGAAGCCGAGACGTAATCGAGCCCAACCTCGTGGCAGAAGCGAATGCTGGCGGGATCCCCACCGTGTTCACCGCAGATACCGAGCTTGATCGCTGGCCGAGTCGCTCGGCCGCCATCACGCGCGATCTCGATGAGGCGACCGACCCCAGCACGATCGAGCGTCTGGAACGGATCAGCCGGATAGATGCCGTGCTCCAGATAGTAGGGAAGGAAGCGGCCGGCATCATCGCGCGAGATCCCGTACGTCATTTGCGTGAGGTCGTTGGTACCGAAACTGAAGAACTCCGCTTCCCGAGCGATCTCACTCGCAGTGAGCGCGGCACGCGGAACCTCGATCATCGTTCCGATCGAGTACGGAATCTCTCGTCCTGCTTCGGCGAAAAGCTGTCGCGCCACCCGATCGATGATCTCGCGTTGCACCATGAGTTCGCGAACATCCGAGACCAGAGGCACCATGATTTCCGGATGGACCTCGATGCCCTCGGCTGCGCACTGGAGCGCGGCAGTGAAGATGGCGCGTGCCTGCATCTCGGTGATCTCCGGAGCAGTGATTCCCAGACGACAACCGCGATGACCGAGCATGGGATTGGCCTCGGTGAGTGCCTGGACTTTCGCCCGGATCGCCTCCGGTGAAACCCCCAGCCGTTCCGCCATGGCCTGGATTTCCTCGTCGTGCTTCGGCAGGAACTCGTGCAACGGTGGGTCCAGCGTGCGAATCGTGACCGGGAAACCGGCCATCGCCTTGAAGATTCCCACGAAGTCCTCACGCTGCATCGGCTCCAGCTTGGCGAGCGCTGCGCGCCGCTCTTCCGGAGTTGTCGCCATGATCATCTCGCGCATGGCCCAGATGCGATCGCCCTGGAAGAACATGTGCTCGGTTCGGCACAGTCCGATGCCTTCGGCTCCCAACTCGCGTGCCTTCGCGGCATCCTCCGGCGTATCGGCATTGGCCCTGACCCGCAACCGGCGGAACTGATCGGCCCAGTCGAGCAGTTCCGCCAGGTCTCCACCGACACTCGGCGGGATGGTCGGCACTTCGCCGAGCAGGACGGCGCCGGTCGAGCCGTCGATCGTGATCACGTCGCCGCGACGAACGACGACGTCACCGACTCGAAACGCTTGCCGTTCGTAGTCCACGACGAGGGCTGAGCAACCGACCACCGCCGGCTTCCCGATCCCGCGCGCCACCACCGCAGCATGGCTGGTCATGCCCCCACGTGCCGTCAAGATACCGCGCGCTGCCAGCATGCCGTGGAAGTCGTCCGGTGAGGTCTCTAACCGGACCAGGATCACTGCCTCACCGCGATCGCCGAGTATCTTGGCCTCGTCCGCGTCGAACACTACTTTCCCACTGGCCGCTCCGGGACTCGCGGGGAGCCCCTTGGCGAGTGGCTCGCCCTTCCACGAGGGGTCCAGCATCGGGTGAAGCAGTTGGTCGAGGTGTTCCGGTGAGACGCGCAACACTGCTTCCCGAGGATCGATCAACCCTTCGTGGACCATGTCGACAGCGATCTTGACGGCTGCTCGGCCTGTCCGCTTGCCGGTGCGCGTCTGGAGCATCCACAACGTGCCGCGCTCGACCGTGAACTCGAGATCCTGCATGTCACGGTAGTGACGCTCCAGGCGATCAGCGACGTCGAGCAATCGCTCGTACGCACCACGAAGGAGCGGGTCCTTGGCCATCTCCTGGATCGGTTGCGGGGTGCGTATGCCAGCGACGACATCTTCCCCTTGCGCATTCGTCAAATACTCACCGAAGATTCCCTTTTCACCGGTGCTCGGGTTGCGCGTGAAGGCGACACCAGTCGCGGAATCCGGCCCCAGGTTACCGAACACCATCGCTTGCACGTTCGCCGCCGTGCCTAGATCATGCGGGATCCCGTGCGCATTGCGATAATCGATCGCCCGCCGATTGTTCCATGACTCGAATACGGCGAGGATCGCCCGGCGCAGTTGCTCGAACGGATCCTGGGGGAACGGAGTCCCCGTCGCTCGCTGGACGATCTCCTTGTACGCCTGGACCAATCGCTGCAAATGTTCCGCTGGGATTTCGTAATCGTGGATGACTCCGAGTTCGCGCTTGAGTTCGTCGAGTGCATCCTCGAAGCGTTCGGAGGGAATGTCCAGCACGACTTTGCCGAACATCTGAATCAGCCGACGATAACAATCGTAGGCGAACCGTTCGTTCGCGGTCATCGCTGCCAAGCCGAGCACGGTCTCATCGGTGAGGCCGACATTGAGGATCGTATCCATCATGCCCGGCATGGAGAACTTGGCTCCGGACCGCACGGAGACGAGGAGGGGCTGCGCCGGATCGCCGAAACGACGTCCGATCTGCTGCTCGATATCCCGCAGCCCCTCGAGCACTTCCTCCCAGAGCCCTTCCGGCATCCGACGGCCACCCTGCAGGTAGGCTACGCACGCTCGGGTACTGACGGTAAAGCCAGGGGGCACCGGAAGGCCGATACGCGTCATTTCAGCCAAGTTCGCACCCTTGCCACCGAGCAAATCGCGCAGCTGCGCATTGCCTTCCCGGAAGAGAAATACCCAGCGCTGACCCGTCGCGACGGATACCATGGCGCTCCCTCCCTTCTCCTGCGGTCTCACGCTGTCCGGAAGTCCGAACGCCCTGCCTTCCCCTGTTTACTCCTCGACGACCAGTTTGGCAAGGCTCGCGAGCAGCGTCTTGGTTCCGTGTCGTTTGAACTGCACCGTCACTTCCTGATCGCCAGCCTGTTCACGCACTGCCACGACCAACCCATCGCCGAATGCAGGGTGGAAAACGCGTTGCCCGGCTCGCAACCGCGGTAGCACTGGGGCGCTGCTCTCCGCCGATCCCGCGCGACCGGCCGCTGGCGGTGCTGCCGTCGGCACTCGTTCGCTCGCTCGACTACCAGCTTCCACCACGTCGGGTGGCAAGTCATCGAGAAAATGTGAAGGTAAACAACGCTCGCGCAGACCGAAACGGCTGCGCGAGCCGCAATAGCTCAGGTACAAGCGCTCTTTGGCCCGCGTGATGCCCACGTAAAACAACCGACGCTCTTCCTCGAGCTCGGCCTCGCTCTCCAACGCTCGGGCATGCGGCAACAGACCTTCTTCGACACCGATCAGAAAGACCACGGGAAATTCCAGTCCCTTGGCCGCATGCAACGTGAGCAGGGTCACCTGATCGCCACCCATCTCCGCTTCGTCGATGGCGGCTACCAGCGCCGCTTCCTCGAGGAACAGCGGTAGCCCCTCTGCCGCGGGGACCGTATCGTAACGCTCGAGCACGCTCCGCAGCTGGACGAGGTTTTCCCATCGCTCGCGCTCGGTGGGGTCACTCGCGTCCCGATACCGTGCAGCCAACCCGCTCCGCTCCGACGCGAGGTCGAACAGGTGGCTAGCCGGATGCTCGACCATCATTGCCCGCAACCGAACGAGTTCGCCGCCGAGTTCCCGCAGTCGCCGGACTGTCGCGGCTGCCAGTGCTGGTCCTTCCTCCCGTTCCTCGACCAGGAGCAGCAGCGCTTCTGCGGGCGAGCACTGTCGGCGTTGCGCCCATTGCTCCAGCTGCAGCAGCGTCTTCTCCCCGATCCCTCGTCCCAACGCTGTCTCGCTCAGGACCCGCCGCAGGCTGAGCCAATCGCGCGGATTGACCAACACGCGCAGCACTGCCAACGCGTCTTTGATCTCTTTCCGCTCGTAGAAGCGGACCCCGCCGATGACCTGGTAGGGGATCTGACGTCGCACCAACGCCTCCTCGACCGAGCGGCTCTGGGCGTTGATGCGGTACAGGACTGCGATATCGCGATACCGTGCGTTTCCTGTCCGTACCAAGCGATCGATCTCGCTCACCACCGTCTCCGCTTCCTGCTGCTCGTCCCAGCAAGCCAGCAAGCGGATCGGTGGACCGGGGGGATTCTCGGTCCATAGCGGGCGCTCGATCCGCTGGCGATTGACGCGAATCACGGCATCGGCAGCTGCAACGATCTGTGGTGTCGAGCGGTAATTGCGCCCCAGACGAACGACGGTCGCGTCAGGGAAATCGCGCTGGAACTCGAGAATGTTGCGGATATCCGCCTGCCGCCAGCTGTAGATCGATTGATCGGGATCACCAACGACACAGAGGTTCCGGTGCCCGCTGGCGAGTTGGCGCACCAATTGGTACTGCAACCGGTTCGTGTCCTGGTACTCATCGACCTGTAGGTAGCGCCAGCGCTCCTGGTAGTGGGCGAGCACGTCCGGGTACTCGGTGAACAGTTCGACAGTGCGGAGGAGAAGGTCGTCGAAATCGACGGCTTGGGCGCGCTGGAGGTACTGGGCATAGCGCTCGTAGACACGAGCAGCGACTTCGTCCCAATAGCTCTGGGCCATCGCTTGGAGATCGCTCGGACCGTGCTGGTCGTTTTTGGCCCGCGAGAGACGTCCGAGCAGCATGCGCGGGGAGAACCGCTGCGGATCGAGGCCGAGATCGCGCAAGGCCTGCTTGACGAGCGCCAGTTGATCCTCCTCGTCATAGATAGTGAACGCCGGCTCGAGCCCGATCCGATACCCATCACGTCGAAGAATACGGACACACAGACTGTGAAAGGTGCCCGCCTGCACGAGTTGTGCTGGTTCGGTTCCGAGGAGGGCCCCAAGGCGCTCCCTAATCTCCCGTGCTGCTTTGTTGGTGAAGGTCACGGCGACGATCTGCCATGGTCGAGCCCGGCCGCTGCCGATGAGATACGCGACGCGATGCGTCAGCACGCGTGTCTTGCCGCTCCCCGGTCCAGCTACCACCAGCACCGGACCCTCAGTCGTCGTGACCGCCACGCGCTGGTCTGCATCCAAGCCAGCGAGGATCCGATCCGTTTCTGAGAACGGCAAAAGCCGATCCCCACCCTTCGGGAATTGCCCACTGCGCTCAGGCTCACCGGTCAGGAAACGGTTCTCGATTTCCGGTTCCCCACGCGCATTCCCCCGCTCCTCGAGCATGCTCGTTCCTCCGGGTACGCTCGACCCTCCTGGCTTGCCGGGTCATCCGGCGTTCCCCATCAGGATACCGATGAAAACGACTTGGTGCTGGTGCACGAAGGGATGGTGATCTCCGGAGCGGTCTCCCGTGGCGTGGTCATTGATTCCGCGGTGCAAACCAGTTCTTTCCCCGCCCGCTTCGGTCGATCGTGCCTTGACAGCTTCCCGGAGGACACCATATCATCGACGTGGTCGCCTAGTTAATCCTTAAAGGAAATGATCGGACCGATGGACAGAGTTGTCGCGAGTTGTGACGAAGCGGTCGCCGATATCCCGAACGGCGCATCGATCATGATCGGAGGCTTTGGGCCGCCCGGAATTCCTGTCAACCTGGTTCGGGCGCTTCGGCGACGAGGGCTGCGCGACCTCGTCCTCATTTACTGCGGTGGCGGCACGGAGGAGGATGGCATCGGCGGACTGATCGCTGACGGTGCAGTCCGCAAGCTGATCACCTCGTTTCCAGTTCACCCTGGCGCACACGCGGTTCACGAGCGCTATCTCAAGGGTGAGATCGAGCTGGAGGTCGTGCCCCAGGGAACATTCGTCGAGCGTATCCGTGCAGCGGGGGCCGGCCTCGGTGGATTCTATACCCCGACTGGCGTCGGAACCGAGTTGGCCGCTGGGAAAGAAGTGCGCCTGATCGACGGGCGTCCCTTCGTCTTGGAACTTCCGCTCTCAGCCGATTACGCCCTCATCAAGGCTTTTCGGGCTGACCGGTGGGGGAACCTGATCTACCGGCGCACCATGCGGAACTTCAATCCGATCATGGCCACAGCGGCTCGGACGGTCATCGCTGAAGTCGATGAAGTCGTTCCGGTCGGTTTTCTCTCACCCGAGGAGATCGAAACACCGTGTCTTTTCGTCGACCGAGTCGTTGAGGTACCGCGTGACTGGATCCGGCACGCAACATCCGCTCAACGACGGTGAGGTGGTGCTCGATGCCGCTGACACGCGAGGGAATTGCCTACCGTATCGCCCATGATCTCCCTGACGGCAGCTTCGTCAACCTCGGTTTCGGGATGCCGTCACTCGTCACGCACTTTTTGCCACTCGGGAAAACCGTGCTCATTCATAGCGAGAACGGCATTCTCGGTGCCGGCCCCAAGGCGCCCCCAGGTCAGGAAGATCCTGATCTCGTCAACGCCAACGGCGACTACGTCACGCTCGTTCCGGGTGCGAGTCTCTTCGACCATGCACTGTCGTTCACGATTGTCCGAGGAGGTCACCTGACGCACGCCGTGCTCGGTGCTCTCCAAGTCTCGCGCCGAGGCGATCTCGCGAACTGGCGCATCCCTGGTGCCCGTGTTCCAGGAGTGGGCGGCGCCATGGACATCGCCATCGGAGCACAACGTGTTTGGGTAGCGATGACCCATACGACCGATCACGGCGAGCCGAAGATCGTTGAAGAGTGCACCTATCCGCTGACCGCACCGCGTTGTGTCCAGCGAATCTACACGGACCTCGCCGTTCTTTCCGTCGTGGGCGACGAACTCCTCCTCGAGGAAATCGCACCAGGCGTGACGATCCAGGACGTGGTCGCGCGCACAGGTGCATCACTGACCATTCCGTCTCGCGTCACGACGATGGACATTCCAGCCGAATTGGCCGGTATCCAACTGGTGACGGTCTGATCGCGTGTAGAACGAGAGAAGTCGACGAGGCGAAAGGAGGCCGTGCAAGAACGATGAGCACGTCACCAACGGTGCTTCGAGAAATCGATCGCGCACTCGACCGGATCCGGGAGGGATTGGCACCGGACGGGTTCGAGCTGCGCGTCGAGCGTGTCACCGACGACGGTGTCGTCGAATTAGTGCTCCAGGCATTACCCGATGCGTGCCTGGACTGCCTCGTTCCCGACCAGCTGCTGGATGCGATGCTGCGACAGGCGATCGCCCCAGTCTATCCAGCGTTACGTGAGGTCCGTTTGGAAAAGCGTCTACCAGAGGAGGGTCGATGATGCCAGTTCTCGTAGATCCGACCGGACAAACCGGGCTCGTTACCAAGACGAAGGCTCCACGCGTTCGACGCTCGCTACGCGGCGCGCGTGTCTGCCTGATCGATAATGGAAAGAAGAACGCCGATCTCTTGCTCCGGAATATCGGCGAACTCCTCCAGGAACAGTATGGTGTCGCTGAACTGATCACATACCGGAAGCAGAGTATCTCGGTGCCGGTCGATCCAGCAGTCATCTCCGAGCTCAAGAAGCGATGCGACTTTGCGATCGCTGCGGTCGGTGACTGAGGGTCATGCAGCGCGGCCAGTGTGGCCGATGCGATCCGTTTCGAAGAGCAGGGGATTCCCTCAGCAGCGATCATCACCGAGGCCTTCCGGAGCACAGCGGATGCCATGGCGCAAGCGCAAGGGATGCCTGGTTACCCGTACGCGGTAATCCCGCATCCGGTCAGTAGCCTCAGCCCGGAGGAAGTCCGACAACGGGCTGAACGAGTACTCCCTGAACTGCTTCGGCTGCTGGGAGTCGAGGACGCTGCCGAGGAGGGACGACATGAGCGTGCAGCAGATGGCTGAGCCGGTTCTCGAGGCCGTACGGCACGCCCGGGAAGCGATCGAGTACTGCTACGAGCGTGGTTGGACCGATGGACTACCTGTCGTTCCACCGGCAGAGGAGTTCGTCGCCGAGTTCCTCGCACAGACCGATCGTGATCCAGAAGAGGTCGTGATCGAGCAAGAGCATCTCGGTCGCAAGTGCACGGTACGTCTCGCTGCCGCAAATGCGGTCATGGCTGGCTGTAAACCAGACTATTTCCCCGTCGTTCTCGCGGCCCTGGAAGCCCTCGATCGAGTGCCCGGTAGTCGCGGCCTCTTGCAGAGCACGACTGGGCAAGCGGTTTTTGTCGTCGTCAATGGACCGATCCGGCATCGCCTCGGTTTCAACGCGAGGGACAACGTTTTCAGCCCGGGAGACCGCCCGAACGCGACGATCGGGCGAGCGATCCGACTCGTGATCATGAATGCGCTCGGCATCCGTCCACACGAGTTCGATCAAAGCACCCAGGGTCAACCTGGCAAGTTCAGTCTCTGCATCGCGGAGAACGAAGAAGAGAGCCCGTGGGAACCACTGCACGTCGAGCGAGGTTTTGCGCCAGACGAAAGCACGGTAACGGTCGGTCTCGTGCGGGGTACGATGCAGGTCGAGCAACGCGACTCTCAGCGGCCCGAGGTGATCTTGGAAACGATCGCCGATTCGATGTCGTACGCGGGAACGTATTTCTCGACGCCGCGCGGACACGCTGGTGTCGTCGTGATGGGGCCGGAGCACGCCCAACTCATCGCTGCCGCCGGCTGGAGCAAAACTCAGGCACGACAATACTTGTGGGAACACTTCGGTCGACCAGCAGGAGTTTTGCGACGTCTAGCGAAGGACGCCTTACTGGATGCCTCTCTGCCGGACGATGCCTTCGTGCGCTTCGCTCATTCACCGGAAACCATCCTGATCGTGGTCGCCGGAGCTCGCAACGCTGGTATTTCGACCGTTTGCCCGACCTTCATCGGCCAGCAGGTCACCGTACCGATCCGCACCAAATCATCTTGACGCGATTGGAGAACTGGATGTCAGTAGGGGATCGCTCTTTTTTGAGGAGTCGGAGACCGCCGTGCCCAGCACGGGAGCATGAGCCATGACCAAAGTCGCCTGCCTGCTGCTGAGTGCAGAGGTCGACGATGCAGTCCGGCTTTGTCCTGTGAAGCGTGCTGCGTTTACCCGCTGTGACAGCGCGGTGCCGTGCCCGCGCGACACAACGGTCGTGCTGGACCAAGCGACGGAACAAACGCGATTCTGCTGCGGATACCGATTCAGCGAGCGAGCCCGATGAAAGCCCCGAACAGGCGAAGATCATCGCCGAGCACGATCGTCTCGATGCCCTCCTGGTAAATCAGCGCTCTCTGTCCGCCGACGATGGAGCAGGAGGAACAGATGCAACGACAGCAGCGTGTCGATCTGAACGGCATGGTCGCGCTGGTGACCGGCGCTGGCGGAGGCTCGCGTGGAGGACTCGGCGCATTCATCGCTCGGGCACTCGCCGAATCGGGTGCGAGGATCGCGATAAGCGATAGGACTCCTGAACGGGCGCAACAGACCGTAGCTGAGCTGCGAGCTGACGGCTACGATGCGGTCGAGGCATTTGCGGCCGATGTGACGAATTCGGCTCAGGTCGATCGCTTGATCGCACAGGTCGTCGAGCGTTTCGGCCAACTGGATATTCTGGTCAACAAGGCAGAGGCACACGGCAGCGGTCGCCGCTCGGACCAGGTATCCGATGACGAGTGGGAGTCCCTCCTCGCAGTGAACACGCATGCTCCCTTCTATCTCAGTCGAGCAGCAGTGCGGCATATGCGTCAGCGTAGGTTCGGTCGCATCATTCATGTGTCGCACGTCACAGCCAGCCGCACCAGTGTGCTGAACGGTGTCGCGTATGTCGCAGCCAAAGAGGCATTGTACGGATTGATTCGCCACCTCTCGATCGAAGTCGCGCAACATGGAATCACGGTCAACGCGATTCTCCCCGGCTTTATCGTGACCTCGAAGCTGCTCCACGAATGGGGAGAGGAACACGTTCAACGCCTCGCGGAGACCATCCCGATTCGACGGGCCGGGACGCCGGAGGAAGTGGCCGCACTCGTCGTGTTCCTGGCGAGCCAGGAAGCGGGCTATATCACTGGTGCGGCGATCCCGATCGATGGTGGGGTTTCTGTCGTGCCAGGTGGCCGTACCGATCCAACGTCTGCCTTCGCGTGAAGAGAGGAGCAGGTGCGATGGGACGACTGACGGGACTCGTCGCCCTCGTGACCGGAGCTGGGGGCGGAGAGATGGGGGGTGGCGGCGCAGGGATCGCACGCGTCCTCGCTCGAGAGGGCGCGATCGTCGCCGTCAATGATCTCAATGAGGACTACGCGCGAGCGACCGTGGATCAGATCACCCGAAGCGGTGGACAATCCTTCGCGCTCGCTGGCGACGTTTCCGATCCATGCAAAGCGAACGAGATGGTCTCGTCGGTCATCGCACGCTGTGGACGACTGGACATCCTCGTCAACAACGCAGCGCGCTTGGGGCGGACTCCCGCAGTCGAGCGGATGTCGGACGAGGAGTGGCACAGCTACATCGCAGTCAACCTCTCGGGGCCCTTCTACATGAGCCGAGCAGCCCTCCCCCACATGATGCAGCGTGAATATGGCCGAATCATCAATATCGGCTCGCTCGCTGCCCTCCGGGCGAGTCTCAACGGGGGAGCAGGGTACACCTCGTCCAAGCGAGGATTGCTCGGTCTGACCCGGCAGCTCGCTGCCGAGTTCTATCCGTACAACATCACCGTCAACGCGGTGCTGCCTGCTGGCATCTTGAGCGGTCGTCTGCGCGCTGAGATGGGAGAACGCGCCGAAGCGCTCGTCGCAACGCGCCGTTGGGCATTACCAGACGATATCGGAGAGATCTGCGCCTACCTGGCGAGTCCAGAAGCACATCTCATCTCAGCGAGCGTCATCGTCGTTCCGGGCGTCAACGCCACCGGCCTGGGCGACTTCGCTCAGTATCGCGCAATGGCTCGCCAGATCGGCAAGGATATCGGTGAGTAGATCCCTGGCCGCGGGGCGTGCCTCCTCTCTGTGGCCGTACTGCCCTTCGAGACAGTCAGGCACACAGGCACCCTCACCATCGGTCACCAACTCACCAGCCTTGCAGAGGCCGGCTCGGCTCAGTGGACCCAACGAGACCTGTTGAGCGAAGTCCACCATGCCCATCGCGGCATCGCGCCGGTGCGCGTCGACCCGGTTCTGCAGGGCCAGGTACGCGACGCGAGCAGTGGCAAGCTTGACGGCTGCCGAGCGGGGATGCTAGACTTTGACGCGGGAAGTGGGCCGGTGTAGCTCAACGGTAGAGCAGGGGACTCATAAGCCCTTGGTTGGTGGTTCGAATCCGCCCACCGGCACTGGCTGGAGCGGCGCAGTTTGCGCCGCTTTCGCTTTTGGGCGAGAATCGCTCGAGCGACTCGCCGATAGCGGGGGCACACGCTCGTGAGACGCTCCAATTCGGCCATCAGTGCAGTCCTGCGCGTCGTCCGTGCGGCGTTGGAAGAAGGAGGCCTGGCGGGGCACGATCGGATCATCGTGGGGTTCTCGGGTGGACCGGATTCCCTCGCTCTGCTCTGGAGCCTTCAGCATCTGGCCCAACGAGGGCTCGCGCCCACACCGATTCCTGTCCACATCGATCACGGCCTGCAAGCGAGCTCCAGCGCGATGGCCGAGCGCGCCGTCGCCTTGGGTAGCGAACTCGGCCTCACGGTACGAGTCGTGCCAGTCGAGGTTTCTCTCTGGCCTGAGTACAAGGAGGGCGGGTTGGAGGCAGGAGCGCGAGCCGCTCGCTACGCCGCACTCGCTCAGGCTGCACAGTCGGCAGGAACGTCTTGGATCGCAGTCGGCCATACGCGTGACGATCAAGCAGAAACAGTCCTGCTGCGCCTGCTCCGTGGCGCTGGGCTGGACGGTCTCGCTGCGATGCGACCGGTCACCGAACTCCGCATTCCGCTCGACCCGCTCCACCGCGAGTTCGCGCCCATCCGCCTGATCCGTCCGCTGCTCAGGATTCGACGATCGGTCGTCCGAGCAGCTGTGGAATTGCTCGGTCTCCAACCGCTGGAAGACCCCACGAATCTCCTCCTCTCGTACGAGCGTAATGCGATTCGCCAACGGGTGCTTCCGCTGCTGGAGCAACTTCGCCCCGGCACGACGGACACGCTCGCGCAGGTCGCCGAGCAATTGCGGCAAGATGCGGAATTTCTCCAGCGGCTGGCCCGGGAAGCCTCGGCACGCGTTTTCCGACCCGAGGTCGACTTCTTGGTCCTCGATCGGGCGGCGTTTCGCGCGCTGGACCCGGCTCTGCAACGGCGGATTCTGCAAACAGCGCTGCGCGAGCACTGGGATCCGACCTGGAGCTTGAGTCGTGAGCGGCTGGTAGCCCTCCGGAAAGCACTCGTCGAAGGGCAGACGGGGCGAGCCATCGAACTCGGCCATGGTCTCGTCGCGGTGATCAGCTACACTGAAGCCGTGCTCGGTCCGGGGAACCGGATCGAGCAGTACCTCCGGAACCGCTCTGGGCGTCCGCTCATCCAGCCTGGTAGTGTCTTGCCGCTCCGCAGCGGCACCACGATCGCGCTGGAGAACGAGTGGGAGCTCGCGATCCGGTGCGCACCCGCCGAGGGATGGGTCGTGCGCACCCGGCGTCCTGGTGACCGCCTGGTCCGTCCGGGCCAGTCGGTTCCGGTTCGCCTCCAGGACTGGTTGATCAACGAGAAGGTTCCGAGCTATCTTCGCGACTGGCTACCGCTGGTAGCCAGCGACGGGATCGTGCACTGGATTCCTGGCCTGCAAGGCGAGCGCTACCGCTCTCCAGACGGTACTGTCGTGCTCGAACTCGTTCGCAAGGGAGGAGTACGAGGCGTGAGCGAAACAGCACAGGCTCCCAGCGGAGAACTCGAGCGGGTCCTCATCGATGAAGCGACGTTGCAGCGGCGAGTGGCCGAACTCGGTGAGGAAATCGCCCGCGCTTACCAGGGAAAGCGACCTGTACTCATCGGCGTTTTGACGGGAGCATTCGTCTTCATGGCCGATTTGGTTCGGCACCTGCCCATCGACCTCGACATCGACTTCATGGCTGTTTCCAGCTACGGACAGGCGACCGTCACCTCCGGTGTCGTCCGCATCATCAAAGACCTCGATCGCCCGATCGAGGGACGAGACGTTCTCCTCGTCGAAGACATCATCGATAGCGGTCTGACCTTGCAATATCTCCTGGACGTTCTCCAGCGCCGCAACCCCCGCAGCCTGCGCGTCGTTGTCCTCCTGCGCAAGCAGAAGCCGGGTGCCGTCAGTGTTCGAGCGGACTGGGTTGGCTTCGATATTCCGGACGAGTTCGTGGTCGGCTACGGCCTCGATGCAGCAGGGCGCTTCCGCAATCTCCCCTTCATCGCCGTCTATCGGAACGCCGCGCAAGGGTGATTTCCCGTCGCCTACCCGAGCGCGACTGACAGCCGGTCGGATTCGTTCCGAGGATACTCGTTCCCGCAAAGGAGCCGAGGGACTGAACCGAGCGCCTCCGGACTGGCCGACGCCAGCATCCAGCTTTGCGAGCGAAACCACCGGCGAGGCGAGGACGATTTTCCCTCGCGTCCCGCTCGCCTGGTGACGATTTTCCGATCGGAATGCCGACGCACCGGCGTGGGGCGGCAGAGGACACGTGCCCCGAATCGATTGGTGACGACAGCTTGCTATAATCGGGAACGCCCGCTGCACGACACCAGCGAGCGGGTCGAACGAGAGTGGAGGCATCCCGATGTCCGACAGCAAGTGGCTCCGCAATGGCTTCGTGTGGATGATTTTGATCATCGCCGCGATCGCCGTTTGGGTTACCTTCGTTCAAGGAGGTCGCGGCGGCGCGACGATCACGACTCAGGAAATGGCCGCCGATATCAAGGCCGGCAAAGTCGAGCGACTCGTCATGACGAGCGGATCGGACGAAGTACAAGTCCAGTACATCGGAACCAACGAGGTCCGCACACTCCGCTTGCCACCCAACGTCGACATCTTCGAGCTGCTGAAGACCTTCGGAATCGATCCGCAGCAGGTCGATATCCAAACGCATCGTGCGAGCCAGTGGGGCAATGTGCTGGGCACGCTGACGTTCCTGCTGCCCACTCTTTTCCTCATCGGCGTGATCATCTTCATGATGCGGCAAGCTCAAGGCACGAACAATCAGGCGCTCTCTTTCGGCAAGAGTCGCGCGCGGGTGTTCACCAGTAATCGGCCGACCGTGACGTTCGATGACGTGGCAGGTGTCGACGAAGCGAAGGAAGAGCTGCAGGAGATCGTCGAATTCTTGAAGTATCCGGAGAAGTTCGCGGCACTCGGTGCCCGTATCCCGCGAGGGGTTCTGCTGGTCGGACCGCCCGGAACAGGGAAAACGCTCCTCTCGCGCGCCGTTGCCGGTGAGGCAGGCGTGCCCTTCTTCAGTATCAGCGGATCCGAGTTCGTCGAAATGTTCGTCGGCGTCGGCGCCAGCCGGGTGCGTGACCTCTTCGACCAAGCGAAGCGGAACGCTCCCTGTATCGTCTTCATTGACGAGATCGACGCGGTGGGGCGCCAGCGCGGTGCTGGGCTCGGCGGAAGCCATGATGAGCGTGAGCAGACGCTCAACCAGATCTTGGTCGAGATGGACGGCTTCGATTCCAATACCAACGTGATCGTCATCGCCGCGACCAACCGCCCGGACGTGCTGGACCCAGCGCTGCTCCGTCCGGGACGGTTCGACCGTCAGGTCGTGCTCGACCGGCCAGACTTGCATGGTCGCCTGGCGATCCTGAAAGTCCACACCCGCGGGAAGCCACTCGAGAGCGATGTCGATCTGGAGGATCTAGCCCGCCAGACCCCGGGGTTCTCCGGTGCCGATCTCGAGAATCTCGTGAACGAAGCAGCCATTCTGGCTGCACGTCGCAACAAGAAGACGATCGGCCGACGGGAGCTCTACGAGGCGATCGATCGTGTGGTCGCTGGTCCCGAGCGCAAGAGTCGGCGTATCAGCGAGCGCGAGAAGCTGATGACGGCCTACCATGAAGCTGGGCATGCCCTCGTCGCTCGCATGCTCCCGCATGCCGACCCGGTCCACAAGGTATCGATCGTCGCTCGCGGCATGATGGGCGGCTACACCCGCGTCTTGCCAGAAGAGGATCGCTTCTTCTGGACCAAGAAGCAATTCGAGGCGCAACTCGCTGTCTTCATGGCCGGACTGGTGGCGGAAGAACTCGTCTTCCAGGAGGTCTCGACCGGCGCAGCGAACGACATCGAGCGTGCCACCACGCTAGCTCGCCGTATGGTGACCGAGTTCGGGATGAGCGAGCGGCTCGGACCACTCGCTTTCGGCCGTAAGGAGGAGCTGGTCTTCCTCGGTCGCGAGATCGCTGAACAGCGGAATTACAGCGACCAGGTGGCGTACGAAATCGACCAGGAGGTGCGCCGTCTGATCGATCAGGCATATCGGACGGCCAAACAGATCTTGCTGGACCACATGGACAAGCTGGAGAAGATCGCGACCCTGCTGGTCGAGAAGGAGACCTTGGACGGTCACGAGATCGAGGCACTGTTCGACGAGCCGCGTCCGCGACCGGAACTGGTCGGCCCACCGCTCACCCGGCCAGCTGCTCTCATCGCAACGCCGGAGACAGCCCGTCCTGACTCGGCGTCCGAAGCACGGCCGGCAGCGCCGGTGCCGCACATCAAGCCCCAACCTGCATCGTGATCGTTTCGGCCAACGATTCAGCTCGCGGATGGGGCTTGAACTGAGCCCCCTCCACTGTGCTCTGCGTCAGGAGTGCTCGTGGGTGGTGAGCGAGGGCGTCGACTCGGCAGGAAGGGGGCAATCGGTTCGGATCAGCTCCTCGTACGAGAGCCACGTCGCACTGAGGATCGGTCGGTATTCGTAATTGCGGAGGAGCCGCTCGGCATCGCGTGCGGTCACCCGGACGAGGCGCCCGTTGCAACCCGGTCGGAGATAGTACCGACCCTCCTGGTCACGCACGAGCAGGACATCCGGTTGGCTGCTGCGTCGGCCGATCAGCTGGAATGTCCGTGTCTGCATCGATGCCCCCTCTCCGACGAGCAGCGAGGACGCTGAACCAACTCCGCGCGCAGAAAGATAAGGTAGCAGCTCGTGGAACCGATACCGAACAGTGGTGGAGGCAGGGGGACTCGAACCCCCGACCTCGACAGTGCGATTGTCGCGCTCTCCCAGCTGAGCTATGCCCCCACGTTCGCTATCGCCAAGTGTACCGGCCCGAAAGCCCCGTTGTCAAGCACGGTTGCTGCTCCCGCTCGGAGCTTCACGACCTCGTGCGGGTACCGCTGGATCGAAGCCGCGGCGACCGATACGTTCTTGACCGGCGCCGCCCAACCGCTCAGCATCGCGCCAACTTCTTCCCTACCATCCCATCGATCGGGTTGATGATTCGTCACCGGCCGCGTCGAGCCGGGAGCGAACTCGCTCGCAACTGACGCGAACGCGATGCCCCGAGCCGGCGAATCGGCAAATGCGAGTACCGCAACACAAGACCGTCGTTACGAAACGCTCTATCCGGACAGTGCAACGCAGCAGCCGTTCGTACGAATCGAACGGAGCACAAGAGACGAAGACTGATCGATCGTCTCCAAGCCGTGTGCTTCCGCGCGACCGCTCCACAGAGTTCCGATCGAGTCCCCCTGGACAACGCGAGCGGGTCAGGGTATACTAAAAATGACAAACGAGCGCGGGAGTAACTCAGCTGGTAGAGTGCCGGCTTCCCAAGCCGGTTGTCGCGGGTTCGAATCCCGTCTCCCGCTCCGAGCATGCGGACGGTCACAGGATCGTCCGCTTCGTGTTTCAGACCTCTCCGCCGCTTCCTCCCTGCGCTCCGCTCCACCTCGTCGGCTTGTACCGAGAGGGCGTGACCCGCCCGACCCGACCCCACTGGCCGTGGCTCTGTTCCCATACCGCCGCGACACGAGCGCTCTCGTGGGAAACCCGCATCCTGCTGGATCACTCGTCGCTCCAACGCTGACGAGCCGGGAAGGGCGCGATCGTCGCGAACCGTTCTCCTGTGGATTCCGCGCAACGTTCTCGCTTTCAGCCGACCATGTCCGCCGAGCAACCCCGTCGTCCGCCGAGAGTGGTCGGTCGCGACCGGATCGCCACGTCCGACGAAGCCCTCCCCACCCCGCGCCGAGCCGAGAGGACCAAAAGGCACTCGCGCAATTCGGACGAGATCCGCTCATCACACCGGATCGAGCGGCCCAGAAGTGCGTGCGCGTGGACGCGCGTCCGCTCCAGATGATCGAGTGGATCGATAGCCAGGGCGTACAGTACGCCGCAGGCTTCACGCAGGATTCCCTCGAGCAGCAGGAGCTTGCCTCCCACCGCCAGTGACCCATCGAGCCATCCAGCATCTCGTTCCGGGACCCCAGGAAGTCCGAGCCCCACTGCACACGTCCGGGCATAGGTTGTGGGGAGCAATGCCGTCAGCGGACCGGCCGCCTGGTGCCAGCGCTCCAGCGTGCCGATGCCTAGGAGGTGAAACACCGGCGGGAGCGGCTCGTCGGACTGCTTCGCGAACATCATCGTGACGCGATCCGCCAACTCGGCGGCAACCACGTCCGAATCGAACCAGGCAGCGAGAGCCCCGGCCGTCAGGACGGCAGACGCCACCTCGTCGCGCGGATAGTCGTGCAGCTGACCAGTCGACTCTCGCGGCGCCATCGGCGGGTCAGCGAGCGATCGCTCGTCCGCCTCGAGTGTCGCCATCGCTCTCCAGGACGCCGCGGTATCCCGACAGAGTCGCTCCAAGAAGCAGTCCGAGATCGCGAGCTCTCCGCGACTCCGCGCACAGGCGCTGGCAAACTCGGCCGCTGCCTGCTCGTCGAGCGCGAACGGATGCGGGATCCGATCGCGCAGGTGCCAGAGCAGCGGCCAGTCCAACGAAAACCGGTCCGGATCGTACCGGCCACGCACGTGATCTGCCAACTCCAGGACGGCGAGAGCAACCGAGATCGATCCTAGGCTCCAGCGCGAAAAGCGGCGCACCACTTCCCAAGGAACATGCGACCGCCGGGTGCCGGGCAACACACCCGCCTCGCGTTCCCGGAGCGCGACCACGACCCACGGCTCGATCCCGACGAGACCAGCCAGGCGCAGGGCGAGTTGCGTCTCCAGTAACGGCTGCAACTCGGTCACCATGATTCGGAAGAAGTCGAATGCGACCGCGTCCAGCCATGGCTCCCGGATCCGCCCCTCGAGACCCGAGCGCTGCATGGCAACCTCCAGTCCCAACGACTGGCCACGAGCCTGCCAGGCCCGAGCCGCTACCGCGTATTCACCGATCAGCCGATCGCGGCGAGCATCCGCCAGCGTCCTCTCCACGAACGCCCGATGCACCCGTTGTGCGATCTGGAACGTCCGCTCGTTCTCGCTCACGCCGTCGATCCTCTCGCTTCCTGTCCACCACCCATCGACGACTCAACCACCTTGCGAGGCGATCCGGAAGAACTGCTTCATCCTCTCGTCGAACTCGTCCCACACGTCCTCGTACTCTGCGAGCCACGCCTGTGGCTCGATGACGAGCGCGCGGACCGCCCCGGCCGACTCCCGCAGGATCGCCTCGAGCACGATCAGCCGCCACAGGAGGTCGTCGGGGCCGGACTGACTCGTCCGCGACGGACGGAGCACCCACTCGATGCCGAGTACCCGCGCGACCGTGCGGGCATAGCTGCTCTCGACGAGCGGCCCGAGTGCCGTACGGCTGCCCTCCCAGATCTCGAGCGTCTTTGCCGCGCTCAACAGTGCCGGCGGTCGCTCACCCCATCCGTTCATGAGGCCGACTGCTGCGCGCAGGAGCTGGGGGAGGACACCGTCGGCTGGGTCGAACGTGTCCGGGTAATGCCACGGCCGCCACGGCCGGCCCGAGCGGATGCGTGCGAACGAGCGTGGCGGTTCGCCGTAGCGCTCGACCCAGGCGAACGATGCCCGTTCGATGACGAACACCATCTCGTCGATGCCGCGATCCCACTGCTCCACCGCCGCGATGAAGTCGGTGCGATCCGGCTCGTCGATAAGCAACGGGTGAGGGATGCGCTCGCGGAGCGCCAACAGGGCGGGCCAAACCACCGGCTCCGCGGTGACAGCGCGCGCGATGTATTCAGGAAGAACGACCTGTCCAGCGACGTCGATCATCTGGAGGCCGAGCGCCCAGTTCCCGACCCATTGGATGACCAACTCCGGAACGTCCAGATCGGTCGGATCCTGCTTCTCGCGGCGCACGCGGCGCGGATAGACTGTCGCGAAGACGTACCACGGCTCGAGACCGAGCATGCTCGCTAAGGCGATCGCGCCTTGTGTTTCCGAGAGGGGCTTCAGCTGGTCGATGATGTCTTGCAAGAAGTGAATACCCAAGAGTTCTCGATACGATCCGAAAAGGTTTTCCCTCGGTAAGCCGGTCCGCGGATCGACGAGCGAGGGATCGACCTGCGCGAGTGCACGCCCCAGATCGAGTCGTTTCCCGCTCTGCCGCCATTCCTCGGCTGCTGCGAAGAGCTCGGAGAGCATCGTCGGTCGCTCCGTTCCGCGATCGCGTAGCCAGATCGCCATCAGTGCAGCTTGCCCGGCCATGACGAGCTTGCCGAAATCGATCATCACGCATCTCTCCTTACCTCAGCGACGATCCACCCCGTTCCCAGTCTCGGAGGTGTGCGGGAACATAGGGGTTCCTGCTTCTCGAGCGGTCCTCGCAATCCGATCGATCGTCCGCTCTTCAGGCTCTCGTACGCAGAGACCAGTGGACGACCCTCGTCAACGCTCGCAGCGAGTAGCGTGTGCCATACTCGGTCGTGCGGTAAGGAAGTCGCCACCAGTTACGAAGGGGACCTCACCTGATCGACCGGAGAGGACAGAAGCGATGGAGCAACCGGTCCTCCTCGTCACCCGCCATGCTGGGATCGTGACGCTCACGCTCAATCGGCCGGCTGTCCGCAACGCGCTCGATCTCGCTCTCGCCCGAGCGATCGCGACGACCGCACGGGAGCTCGCCCAGGATGCGAGCCTGCGCCTCGTCGTCCTGCGCGGTACCCCGCCCGCTTTTTGTGCCGGAGCTGACCTGACCGAACGTGCGCCGATGTCTCCACGCGAGCGGACCGCTCACACCGATGCCATCGCCGCCGCGGTCGAAGCGATCGCCGAGCTCCCGATTCCGACGATCGCTGCGATCAGCGGCGCCTGCTTGGGAGGCGGAGCAGAACTCGCCCTCGCCTGTGACCTCCGCTTCGCCGATACCACTGCCCGTATCGGCTTCCCGGAAGTGCGGCGCGGCATCTTTCCCGGAGCAGGCGGTGTGCTGCGTCTGCCCCAGCTCGTCGGCCGCGGGCGCGCAGCTGATCTCCTCTTTTCCGGCCGAACACTCGATGCGCAGGAAGCGTTCCGCATCGGGCTCATCGACCAGCTCTGCGAGTCGGGTCACCTCGACACCATGCTCGACCATTGGATCACGGAACTCCGGCAAGCGGCTCCCGGCGCAGTGCGCGCGGTCAAGGCTGCTCTCCAACGGGCACTCACCACCGACGCGGTCACGCTCGCCGATATCCGGTCCCTCCGTCGCGCACTCGACGAAAGCCCGGAGTACGAGGAAGGACTCCGGGCCTTCACCGAACGACGCCCACCGGGGTGGGTGACCGGTTAACTCGCGTCCACCATAAACGTCGTCTCGAGGTCGTTGACGACCAGGGTGTACGTTCCTGGTTCCAACTCACCGAGATCGACGGAGGTCGTGAACGGTCGCAGCACTTGTGCACACATGAGGCCGCGTGGTCGCTGCCACTGCACGGTCACGATCACCTTTGTCCCGTCGAAGGTGAGCTCGGGTGGGTTCACCAGTTCAGCGCAGGCATCAGGCAATGCTCCCTGGATATCGACGACGACCTGCTGCGGACGCCCGTCACCAGCGCGCACCTCGACCTGTTCGATCATGGCGTAGCCGTACTCGTGACTCCCGCTCCCGGGATCCTCACGTGCGACCGAGTTCACGTCGATCTCCACTCGGTTCAGCTCGATGATCCAGTCGTCAGTGACCACGACGCCGAGCGGGATGACCAGGGTCTCTTCGCGGAGCACCTGTGCACACAGCTGGTCGCTCGGCCCCTCTGCCCACACTTCGACTCGGACACGCTTCCCGTCGATCGTGACCGCATGACGAGGCTCCGTACACGCATCGGGGAGCGTGAGATCGATCACGAGCTCTGTCTGGTTCGAGTCTGGGGACTCGCGCAACGCCACGCGCTGGTAGAAGATCCCACGCCGCTCCATCTGCGGTGTTGGGTCAGCCGTCGGCTCGATCATAGCCGGTGCGCCTGGGGCAGACGTACCGCCAGTCGGCCCCCGATCGCTCGCGTTCGTCGCTGCGCCGCATGCGGCCAGTACGAGGCCAGCGAACAGCATGACGAGTGTCAAGAGCGTGCTCAGGCTGATCGTCCGTCTCTCGTTGGGTCGTCGCATAGCATCCTCCTCTCATGCTCTCGTCAATGAGACGATCGGCAAGGGAGGCAGGTTCCCAGAGGGTTGCCGCTTTCGCGACCGGCTAGACTTGGATAATGAGCGAAAGGAGCAACGCGATGCCGGTGACACTCGCTGGCTACACGGTGGAACCGCTCGTCGATGTCGAGGGAGCATTCTTCCCGCTCGCGGTCGTTTTCCCCGATGTTCCACGCGAGGCCTGGGAACCGTACCGAAACCGCTTCCCGGACACCTTCGCCCACGAGACCATGCTCTACACGCGTGTCGCCTGCTACCTGATCCGCAGCCATGATCGCACCGTGCTCGTCGACGCGGGCATCGGCCCCGGCCCCGATCCACTCTTCGGCCATCAGCGCGGGCGCTTACTCCAGGAATTGGCTCAGCGCGGACTCACGCCAGGCGATATCGATGCGGTCATCCTGACGCATTTGCACCCCGACCATATCGGCTGGGCAGCCCAGGGCGGACAGCCGACCTTCCCGCGCGCCCGGTATCTGGTGCACGCGCGGGAACTCGAGACCTTCCGCCGTGAAGACGTGCGTGCGGCCATGCACCAGATCGCGCCCGGGTACCTCGACCGCTGCCTCGACCCGCTCGAGCAGGCAGGCGTCCTGGCAACGGTAGACGATGACACCGAAATCGCGCCTGGACTCCACGTGACCATTTCGCCCGGCCACACACCCGGGATGCTGCGCCTCGTCCTCAGCGCAGCGGAAGGCCCGCTTTGGCTCGTGGCTGATACGTTCACGCATCCAGCTCAAGTGACCGAGCCGACCTGGTGTTCCGCATTCGATATGGACCGTTCGCAAGCGATCGCGACACGTCTCGACGTGCGCAGTCGAGCCGCTGAAGAGGACGCACTCGTGATGGCGAGTCACTTTCCGACGATGCCTGGTAGGATCCGGCAGGAGAACGGTTCGTTCCGCTGGGAGCCCATCAGCGATTAAGACCAGCTCTGCAGCAGGGTCGTCAGCGCGCTACTCGCGACCAGGAGGAGAACGAGCACGGCGACGAAGATGATCGTCACCGCCAAAAGCTGGACAAAGGCTGCTACATCAGCGGCGAACCAGGCTCGTGTTCGGCGAGCCGGCATTGGTCGAAATGGAGTCGGTGCTGGAGCGATATAGCGCTGGAACAGGAGTTCTGCAACTGCTCGCTGGCGCAACTGCTCGTCGTAGACTCGCCGCCGAGCCGGATCGCTCAGCACCGCGTAGGCAGCGTTCAGGAGTTTGGCTCGCTCCTCGGCGACGCGGCGTTTATCGGGATCCCTTACGCGATCGGGGTGACAATGACGGATGAGTCGCCGATAGGCACGCCGGATCTCGTCGCCCGTCGCCGTGACGGGAACCCCGAGAATCTGGTAGTAATCCATGGTCGGATCGAAATCGTGCACCCCAGTCATCGTCTCTCGCCCTGCTCGGCTGGGCGACCCTCCAATTCTAGCGCTCCTGGCGCCGAGCACGCTCCCCTAACATTTCCTCCCTCTCGGAATGTGAAACAGGTTCCTTAGTCCTGCCTTCGGCCGCCCTGCGCGAGCGAGTGAGCGAGGCTGGACAACTGTCACACCGCCGGACCGGAACCATGGTTGTGTCGAGGCGAAAGCTGGGAGACAATGACCCAAGGGGTGTGGCGGTGACGGCCGGTTGGCGCACCCGTGTCGAGCGAAGATGGCTCGTCGGCATCGACCCGCTCGGTGCTGGAGCCGTCGTACTCTCCGCCCTCGGTTTCGGCACGCTAGCCACCCTCACGAAGCTGGCCTACAGTGCTGGCGTGCCCGTCCCGACGCTGATCGCCTGGCGATTCGGGATCGCTGCACTGCTCGTGATCATGGCACTCCCGCCCGAACGTTGGCGTCGAGGGCAACTCGTCGGGCGTCAGCCCTGGAGCGTCCGTCGGCGTTTGGCGACGGCAGGAGCCGTCGCCTGTTTCGTGGGCAACACGACCCTGTACCTCATCGCCCTGGAACGTGTCTCGGTCGCGACGGCAGCGATCCTGTTCTACACCTATCCGCTCGTGGTTCTCGCTCTGCGGCTCGTCGGTTGGCGAGAGATGCCCACGCGGCGCCAGCTCGCCGCTCTCCTGGCTGGCTTCGGAGGCATCGCGCTCACGCTCGGCTGGCGCTGGCACGCCATCGACTTGACCGGTTCGCTTTTCATGCTCGCTTCGGCATCACTCTACGCCGCGTACATCGTCTTTGGTCACCGCGGTTTCCGCGACGCATCGCCAGTCTTGGCGACGGCCTGCACCTTTTCGGCGACAGCAGTCGTCGCATTGGCGCTCCTCTCCATCGAGCGTGCTCCGCTCCTCATCGACCGTTCGGCACTACCTCCGGTGCTCGGCATCGTGCTACTCGCCACCGTGCTGCCCGTTCAGCTTTTCCTGATCGGTACCCTTCGCTTGGGACCAACCCCAGCGGCTATTCTGGGTACGTTGGAACCGGTCGCCTCGGTCTTCGTCGCGATGATCGTGCTCGGCGAGCAGCTGTCTCCGGTACAGCTCGTGGGTGGACTCCTCGTACTGACCGCGGTTGCGGTGATCAGTGGACAAGGAGGGAAACCGTGACCGACTGGGGAATCGATTGGAATGCGGTTCAGGACGAAGTCGCTCGCCACTTGCAGGCGTTGATCCGCTTCGAGACGGTCAATCCGCCCGGCAACGAGACCCCGCTCGCCGAGTATCTCGCGGGGGTGCTCAGGCGCGAGGGGATAGCCGCCGAGGTCGTCGAAAGTGCACCCGGCAGAGGCAACCTGGTCGCTCGTCTCCGCGGTCGGGGGCGCGGTCGTCCGCTCCTGCTCATGGCTCACAGCGACGTCGTCAGCGTGGAGCGCGACAAGTGGACGCGCGATCCGTTCAGTGGGGAACTGGTCGACGGGAAGGTCTGGGGAAGAGGTGCCGTCGACACCAAGGGACTGGTGGCCTGCGAACTGGGCGTGATGCTGCTGATTCAGCGCCTGGAGCTCCCGCTGGAGCGTGACCTCGTCTTTGCTGTCTTCGCCGACGAGGAAGCCGGTGGTCAGTACGGGGCATGCTGGATGTGGGAGCATCGGCGCGACCTCATCGACGCTGAGTTTGCGATCAACGAAGGGGGCGGTATGGCGCTGACCCTCGGTGGCCAGCGCTTCTATCTCTGCCAGACCGGCGAGAAGGGCGCAGCACGCTTGCGCCTGACCGCACGCGGTCAGCCGGGACACGCTTCCATGCCGATCCCCGACACGGCGATGCAGCATGCCGCCCGAGCGATTCTCACCCTCTCCACGCATACCTTCCCGACGGTCCTCACGCCAACCGTCACCCGCTTTCTGCACGAGATCGGTCGCGCCTTGGGCGGCTCGGTCCGTCAGCAGATCGAGTCAGCACTCGCGGATCCGACGTGGGAACGGCTGGCAGCCTTACCCATCGGCTCGGGAGAGCGCCGTCTTCTCTACGCGATGACCCGCAATACCGCTGTCCCGACGATCGTGCGCGGTGGTCACCGCATCAATGTCATTCCCTCCGAGGTCGTGGTCGAAGTCGATGGACGGATCCTGCCTGGCCAAGAACCGGAAGCCTTCGCCGCCGAAGTCCAGCGACTCGTGGGCCCGTACGTCGCGGTCGAATTGACGACGCGCGGTCGAGGACTGGAGGCAGATCCTGATTCCCCCCTCTTCCGCACGATCGCTGAGACGATGGCCGAGCTGGATCCGGGTGCGCGGGTTGTTCCCTACTTGATCCCCGGGGGAACCGATGCCAAGTGCTTGCCCGGGATCACGGTGTACGGCTTCATGCCGATGCGGGATCATCCAGAGGAGTTCGAGCTGGCGCATGCCCACGACGAGCGCATTTCCGTCTCGACGCTCGGCTTTGCCACTCGTGCGCTCTTCGAAATCGTCACACGTTTCTGCGCACCCCGGGCCAGGAGCCGGTGATGCCGCTGCTCGTCCTCTTCGATATCGACGGCACGCTGTTGCGCGCCGGGGATCCGCTCCACGCCCAAGCCATGCGCGAAGCGCTGCACCAGATCGTGGGTGAACCCGTCCTACTCGACGGCATTCCGCTGGCCGGTATGCTGGACCGGCAGATCGCACGCTTGGCCTTGCTCCGGCACGGTTTGGACGAAACGACCATTTCCGAACTCCTCCCCAAGATCATGGAACGGACCGGTGCGCTCTACGCCACTCGTCTCCGTCCCGGCGAGCGCATGGGTTGGGTGCTGCCTGGCGTGCGACCGCTTCTCCGCCAACTCGCCGCTTCTGGGCATGTCACCGGTGTCCTGACCGGCAACGTCGAACTGGTGGCTCGTGCCAAACTGACTGCTGCCGGATTGGCTGAGTACCTCCCTTTCGGCGCCTATGGCGACCAAGCCGACGAGCGGCATCAGCTCGTCGAACTCGCGCGCGCCACGGTGCGCGAGCGGTATGGGCTGGTCATCCCTCCCGAGCAAACGATCCTCGTCGGCGACACGCCACGCGACATCGCTGCGGCCCAGGCGAGTGGGGTGCGGATTCTCGCCGTCGCGACCGGCCGCTTCGGCGTGACGGAGCTGGCGGCCTGCCAGGCCGATGCAGTGCTGCCTGATCTCGCTGACACGGCGGCGGTGCTTCGAACCCTGGAGGCACTCGCCGACACGCATATACGGTGAGGCGAGTTCGTCTCTCCACGCCGGGCTCACCGCGCGGCCGACATCGAGCGACGGCTGTTCAGCGGGCTCGCTCCAGCAGCTCTCTCCTCGCCGCCCGAGGCGTCACCGCCATCCCGAGACGGTCACGCCATGCCCCGCACCGCACCAAAGAACGGTGAGGACAGTGCCTCATCGCTCACGACTCTCGCGTCGTCCTTCCCGTCCTCCAGCATCCGAGTTTCGCTGATGCTTGCCAGCCCGAGACCCGAACGGGTATCGTCGTGCATGAGACTCGATTGGAGGGAGGGAGCGAGATGGCGGAAACTCATCCGTTTCGATTGCACCCCGACGAAGTCGCGCGCCGCGCCCGCGAGTATTTCACCGAACAGCTCGGTATTCCTTTGGTGCGGGACATGGCTGGGTACATGCGTTTCGAGGATATCCACGGGTTCGTCGAGCTCGACATCCGTGGCGATGCCAACAATCAGTCACGCGTGACGTTCCAGTACCAGGGGTACGAGCGCGAAGTTCACGAGTTCCGGCGTTTGCTCGCCGAGCAAGCGCAAGAGGAAACCCGCCAAGGGGAGTGACCAGGGAGCCCGGGGAACAGATCACCCGGTCTCCCCACTTCGACGTTGCGAATGGAGGCCAGGAGACCGTGTTTCCAATCGGTGACGACAACAGCGGAAGGCAGAGCTTCCCCATCGTCAATACCATCTTGATCGCGGTCAATGTCCTCGTCTTTTTCTACCAGCTCCTCTTGCTCGTCCGATCGCCCGTCGCACTAGAGAACTTCGTCTTCAAGTACGGCGCCATCCCTTACGAACTTACGCGTGGAGTTGATCTTCCACCGACTGTCGGCTTTCCTATCTATCTCACCATTTTCACTTCGATGTTCTTACACGGAGGATTTGCTCATTTGATCGGGAACATGTGGTACCTCTACATCTTCGGTGACAACGTCGAGGACTCGATGGGACATTTCCGGTACCTGGTCTTCTATCTCCTCGGCGGCATCGCAGCCGCCTGGGCCCAAACGTTGCTGGACCCAGCCTCGCGGATTCCGATGATCGGTGCCTCGGGCGCCATCTCCGCTGTCATGGGGGCTTATCTCGTCCTCTATCCTGGCGGCCTCATTCGTACCGTCACCTTTTTCGGCTTCATTCCCATCTTCTTCTATCTACCCGCGCTTATCCTCATCGGTCTCTGGTTCGTTTTCCAGTTCTTTGCCGGCATCGCCTCGCTCGGTGTCCCGACCGCACCGACCGGTGGCGTCGCCTACTGGGCGCACATCGGCGGGTTCGTCGCCGGGCTGGTCTTGGTTTGGTTCTTCCGGAATCCCGAGCGGGTCGAGCGCCAACGCCTCGCCCGTCGAGCACACCGCGCCTTCCAGCGCCTGGAGCGCGGCTGGTGAGATCCGCTCAGGCATGCAAGCGTTCGTGTTCGAGAAGCCAGGCCTTGCAGTGCAGGCCACCGGCAAATCCGGTCAGCCTGCCGTCCCGTCCGACGACGCGGTGACAGGGAATCACGATGGGCAAGGGATTCGCCGCCACCGCTGCACCGACTGCCCGCACAGCACGCGGGCACCCGAGTCGCTGAGCGAGCGCGGAGTAGGTCACGGTCGTCCCGTACGGGATCGTCGTCACGAGTCGCCAGATATGGAGCTGGAAAGGCGTTCCGAGCGGGTCCAACTCGAGTGCGAAGTCCCGCCGCGTCCCAGCGAAGTATTCCTCGAGCTGCTCGCGCACCGCTCTCAGGGCGGCCGCATCCGCAACGAATCGGATAGCCTGCGCTCGATCTCCTGACAGGCGTGCGGCAAGCCGCGCCCGGACTCGCGCATGGTCCTGACCTGGCAGGACCACCGCTACCAATCCGCGTTCCCAACCGTACACGTCGAGGTGCCCGATCGGCGTGAGGAGGCGGGTGGTGACGACGATCACCCGTTCTCGCTCGCCCATCGCTTCTCTCTCAATGATGGTGCGCATGCCCGTGATCCAGCTCGGTGAGCGCCTCGACCGGCGTCCGCACCGCGAGCCAGGCAGCGAAACCGGTCGTGAGCGGGACCGCCGCGATGAGCCCGAGACTGCCGACCAGCGTTTGCACCACTTCCTGCGCGATGATCTCCCGGTTGAGAACCCAGAGGAGCGGTTCGTCGAGTTGACTGAACAGGAGGAGGAGCGGCAAAGCGGCGCCCGCGTAGGCGAGGACGAGCGTATTGACCGTTGCAGCGATGTGATCGCGCCCGACCCGCACCCCGGCGGCGAAGAGTTCCCAGCCATTTAACCAGGGATTCGCTCGCCGCAGCTCGAACACGAGTGAACTCTGCGAAACGGTGATGTCGTCGAGTACCCCGAGAGCACCCACCAGCATACCGGCCAGCAGGAGGCCGCGCGGATTCATCGCGCGGTCCCCGAGCACCACTTGGAGAAAACTCGCCTCCTCATCGGCTAAGCCGGTCAACCCGGCTGCCGCAACGAAGAGTGCCGCCAGCACACCAGTGAGGATCAGACTCAGGCTGGTCCCGGCCAATGCTGCCAGTGCCATGCGGCCGACGCCATGCGTCACCACCAGCGTTACGGCAAAGACGACAAAGGAAATGACGATCGCGACCGCGACCGGTGGGTACCCCCGCAGGATGAGCGGAATCAGCACCCAGACTAGCATCACGAACGTGAAGGCGAGACCAACGAGTGCTCGAAGCCCCTTCCAACGTCCCAGCGCGACGATCGCTCCCGCGAAGAGAACGGCGAGAACAGCGAGCGGTGTCGTGCGATCGCGATCGAGTAATGTATAAGCCTGCCTGCCGTCCGGCCCGGTCGACACCGACAGGAAAATCCGGTCACCTGGCACGAAGCGCTGGCCCGCCGTGTTGAGGTCGCGCACCCCGATGGAGACCTCGACTGCCCGTCCTTTGTCCGGTCCACTCGTCAACTCCACCAATAGACGCTGGTACGGCTGAGTCACCGGTCCGACCTGGGTGACACCTTCCTCGAGCACGCGCACCACTCGTGCGCTGACCGTTTCGGTCGGTACTTGGCGCACCGAATCTTGAGCAGCAACGCTCTGTGCACCGGCGGCCAGCCCCAGGAGCACCACGGCGACCAGAACGAGCCGAACCAGCACCCGTTTTCCTCACTCGTACCGGAGCGCTTCGGCGATCGACACGCGCGAAGCCTGACGGGCCGGGGCGTACGCCATGAGCAAAGCGATACCGAGCGCGAGACCAGCGAAGAGCGCGAGCTGCCCCCACGGGATGACCAGCGAGAACTGTTCGAACCTACCCGCCAGATCCTCCTCTCCCGTCACCACGTTGCGCGCCAACAAGACGCCCAAAGCGGTTCCGCCGGCGATTCCCGCGCTGGTCACCAGCGCCGATTCGAGGAGAAACCCGAGCGCAACCATCGCACGCCGGTAACCGATCGCCCGCAACGCACCGATCTGATGGCGTCGCTCGATCACGGCTCGATAAGAGACGACACCCAATGCGGCGATCCCAACGACCAGCCCGAGCGCCATGAACCCCTGGATGATGCGGATGAATCCGCGAATGATGCCCGTCGCCCGACCGATCAGATCAGCGATCGCTTCTGCCTGAGCGCCGTATGGAAGCAAAGCTGCTTCCACTGTGCGCGCGAACGCCCGCGCATCCGTGGCGTCGGCCAGCCGCAAGTAATAGTCGACGGTCGTCGGGCGCCCGAAGATTGCGCTGACCGCCTGCTCGGCGACAAAGACTCCCTGTAACGAGGAAACACGGCCGTCGATCACGCCGATCACGCGCACCGTACCGGACTGCGCACTCGTATTGTCGCGAACCTCTAGTTCGAGTGGCCGGAAGCCATCCCGCAACTCCGGAAGATAGAGGTTCGCTGGGTCACCACCACGCTGCTGGAGCACGTTCGCATCGACAATGGCGAGAGACGGGTCACGCGCGACGGCCTCCCACGCCTCCCGGTCCGTCGCATAGTCGGGGCTGCGCAGTTGCAGCGGCGCCTCGACCGAACGGGCAAAATCGTCATCGATCCCACGAACTGGGTACCGTGCCCACTCCTTCTCGGCGCCGGCGACGCGCACGCTGGCTCTCGTCCAGGGCACACTCGTGGCGCTCCCCGAGGCGACGATCGCCGAAACGTCCACCCCACCTTCCTTCAGCGCCCCCTCGAGATCCGGTATCCGTCGACCACCGACGACCGTGACCTCCACATCCCAACCGGCACTCGCCAGCGGACCGGCGAAAAGGGCCACGACATTGGCATAGATGGTCGACATGACGACGAGCGCGAAGAGGATGAGGCTGAACATCGCCACGGTCAGCCCGGTCCGCCCGCGCGAAGCCATCGGATAGGCGATGGCGATGCGGACAGCCGGCAACCAGCGGCGGAAGGCTCGCCCGAGCCTGCCGACGAGACCGACGGCGACCTCGATGTTCCACACCAGGAACACGGTCAGCGCCGCGACCATCATGAGACCGGAGAGGACAAACATTTCGAAGCCACCGCTCATCGGCCCGAATAGGCGCTCGTGCCAACGATCCGGCAACAGCCAATAGGCCAGGACGACGAGTGAGGCCACACTGTAGAGCGGCCGGGCAGGTACTCCAAACCGGCGCAAGACCGCTGCCGCACTGAGCGGCAGGAGCGAGAAGCCGAGCGCGAACCACGCGAGACTCTCTTCACGCAGCCCGAACCAGGTGAGCCCCCCACCGAGCAGCAGGCCAGCCAGACCAGCGACGAGCCAGCGCCGGCTGGCCCGTGGCAGTTGCGGTTCGGGCAAATCGCGAATCGCGGTCACGATATTGAGACGGCTCACTCGCCAGGCAGCGATGACCACGGTCACGAACGTCACCACGACGCCCAAGAGATACGCGAGCGCGAGATCGCGCGGTCGCCAGGAGGGCTCGATGGTGAAAAACTCGCCGACCAGCTGACCCATGAAGCCAGCGATCGTGAACGCGACCGCAACACCGGCAACCGCACCCACCGCCGCCGCCACGAGGTTGTAACCCATGCCTTCGAGCGCGAAGAGGGCGACCAAGTGCCAGCGCTTCATCCCCAGCGCCCGCATCGTCCCCATCTCGGTCTTCCGCTCGGCCGCGAGCAGCGCGAAAATGAGGAAAATCAGCAAGATACCCGCCGCCACTGAAAAGAGGCCCGACAACAGGAACAGATTCGTGAAGGTCTCGCTAGCTTGCTCCGCTTGCTCGACAGCTCGCTGCTTGACGGCGACAGCTCGGTACGGTGTCCCCTCCAGAGCCGCATTGACGGCATCGGTCACCGCCTGGCTATCGGCGAGGCCAGCACGGTTGTTCAACGCCACGAAACTGATCCCATCGCGCACGCCGAGGAGCTCCTGCGCCCGGGCGAGCGAGACCGTGAGTCCCCCAGCGTCGCCGACATTGAGCGTCCCGGTGAAGAAACTGTCAGGTGCGATCGCTGCGACGCGCAGCTCGACAGGCCGCCCCTCGATGAAGACCTGCAAGCGATCCCCGACCGCGGCATCCAAGCGCTTGGCCGCCTCCTGCCCGAGGACCACCCCGTCATCCCCCAAGTTTCCGAACTCGATCGCGCGACCGTCCCGATCGGTCAATCCGCCGACCTGGGCCAGTCGATCCGGTGGCACGCCGATCAGGTTCAACGCTGGCTCGCTCTGCTTCGTTCGCAGATCGATCACCGCCACCGGCTGCCAAAGTGCAGGGATCACGGCACGCAGACGTGGCTCGCTCGCTTGCAGCGCATCCAACCGGTCGACCAATTCGTTCGAAAGATACACCCCAGGCTGCGGTCCAGCGAAGCCGGCATCACCGCTCGCCTGCACGACGAGCTCGTCTGCCGGACCCGCAAGCCGCAGCACTTGCCCAGTAATGCTGCTCTGCAAGGTCGTACCGGTGGTCAGCGATGCGGAAAAGATGAGGGTACTGAGCATCAGACCGATGACGATCAATACCGTCTGGACCGGCCGACGCGGGATGTTGCGCAGCGCCATCCGGCCCAGAACGGGGCGCCAGATCCAGAGGGCAATGGTGACCGCGACGATCGCACCGAAGGCGACGAGCAGGACGCGCAGGACGAGTGCGAGGGACACCCCGAAAATCTCGTTCATCGCCGCTCACTCCCCGCCAGCAGCCGCCTGGAAGGCAGCGAACCCATCGTCGATGATCAACCCATCGCGCATCTGGATCACGCGGTCACACATCGAGCCGATCCGCGGATCGTGGGTCACGATGACGAAGGTCTGGCCATTCTCGCGATTCAACCGGCGCAGTAGCGCCATGACCTCGTCAGCCGTTTCCGTGTCCAAGTTGCCGGTCGGTTCGTCGGCCCAGATGATGTCCGGCTGGTTGACCAGAGCACGAGCGATCGCGACTCGTTGCTGCTGGCCACCGGAGAGTTCAGCCGGCTTATGCCCAGCTCGGACAGCCAAGCCCACTTGCTCGAGCACCGTCCAGGCGCGCCGTCGTGCCTCGCTCGGCCGCATGCCCGCCAGAAGCGCAGGAAGTTCGACGTTCTCCAAAGCACTCAAGACCGGAATGAGATTGAAGAGTTGGAAAACGAAACCCATATGACGGGCCCGGAACTCCGACCGGACATCGTCCGGTAGCCGAGCGAGCTCCTTCCCCGCGATCAGAATCGTCCCCTCGTCGATCGTGTCCAGGCCGGAAAGACAGTTGAGCAGTGTCGTCTTTCCGCTTCCGGACGGCCCCATGATCGCGACCATCTCGCCCCGATACACAGTCAATGAGACCCCGCGCAGTGCCGGGACCTTCACACGTCCCGTGTCGTAGATCTTCACGACATTCGTCGCCTCGACGATCGGAGTTCGCTCCTGTTCTTTCGTCGTGCTGATGGTTTTCAAGACGGTCTCCATGACTTGCTTCCTTTCGCCGGGATCACCTCTCCCGCGGAACGTATCGATGGTACCACGGCTTACTGGCAATCCGCCGATCCGGCCACAGTCGACCGCGACTCAACCTCACGCCTCAGCGGAGGCAACCGCGACCACTGGCTCCCCTCGATCGTAAAAAGACGACGTAAACAGACGGTAAACGAGAGGAATTGGTCATGCAGCAAGAGAGTTACGCACCGCGATTTGCTGATCGCTCGCGGAAAAGAACGGACGAGTCCAAACCGGCCGACCGTCACCATGCTTCTCTTCAGGTAGCAGCGGACTGTCGAAGCGCCTCTGCCTGCTCGACGACAGTGTCGAGCGATTGATCGAGTGCTTCCCAAGGAATCACGAGCGGAGTGCCATGCTGCTGGATGAGTTCCTCCGCTGCTCGCCGACGCTCGGGATCCAGATCCGCGAGGAAGCGCTGTGGCCGATACACCTGGACGACAAGGTAGCGCCGGTTACCCACGGACTTCGCTTCGACTCGGCGCACGCTCTGCCACGGCACCCGTCCGGCGCGAACTGGCGACCCCCGATCGGTCAACCCCTCTTCGTCGATTTCGAGGACAGGAGTTCGATCCAACGCGATCAACGTCGAAACGCCTGCCACGAGACCGAGAAAGATGGCCATCGAGACCGCAAAGAGGCGTTCCAGCCAGGATCCGGTCTGCCAAGCGAACCAGACTGCTGCCACGCAGAAGGCCAGAGCCAGCATCGCGATGAGCAGGCTGCGGAGACGACTGCGACGCACGATCAGCGATCGGCTAGATCGGGTGGCTTCCCGTCCCATGCCTCCACCACCAGCAGCCGCTTTCCCAAGCGGAGTGTCACACCAGACCGCTGTTCAGGCAAGTCGCTGACCGGAAACCGAGTGCCGTCACCCGACTCTCGTGGTTGCTGGCACCTCGCCAGCGCCGCGAAGGCTACCTGGCGAGATTTCCGCTCCGCCTCGACTCTACGGTATCCTGGCGCCAGAGTACCGATCGAGTGAGCGAGGGGCAGAAGGATGCGCGAGCGAATCGCCGAGATACTGACGGAACTGATGGCACTTCCCGGGCCTACTGGTCGGGAGGAACCGGTTCTCGCGTGGCTGGAACGTGCTTGGGCTCCGCACGTCAAGCGACTCTGGCGCAGTCGAATCGGCAACCTGCTCGCCTACGTCGGTGGTGCTGGTCCTCGGCTCCTGCTCACCGCGCATGCCGACGAGTTGAGCTTCGTCGTTCGGTCGATCGATTCGTCCGGCTTGTTGTGGCTGACGACCGGGCAGGTCCGTGGGGAGCCACAGGAACGGTTCCCAGTCGGTCAACCAGCGCTCGTCCTCGGTCGCGATGTGGCGGTCGAGGGGATGTTCGTCCTGGCCACTGGTCATGTGGTGCCGGAAGAGCGACGGAGCAAGCCGGTGACCTTCGCTGACTTGCTGGTCGACATCGGTGCCAACTCGAAGCAGGAGGTACTGGAGCGCGGCATCACGGTCGGTTCGAGTGTCATCTGGAACCCGCCGACTCGTCGCCTCGGATCGCGCCTCTATGGGAAAGCGATCGATGACCGGGTGGGACTCGTCCTTTTGACCCTACTCGTTCGCCAGATCGACGCGCAGCAGCTCGAGTGCGCGCTCTACCTCGCCGCTACTGTGCAGGAAGAAAACGGACTCATCGGAGCCAGCTCGCTCCGAGTGGACCTGGACGTCGACTGGGCTATCGCGCTCGATGTCGGGCTCGTCGGCGACCTGCCGACTATCGGCGAGCAGTGGATGCCAGCGACACTCGGTGGCGGGCCACAACTCGTGCACAAGGATGCGGCCACCCATTACGACCAGCGTTTGCTTTGGCGGCTCGCCGACCTTGCCGATCGCAATGGGATACCGGTCCAGCACGTCGTCTTCGATCGCTACGGGAGCGACGGCGCCGCCCTCATCCGCCAGGGAATCCCGACCGCGCTGGTCGCGGTCGGGGCTCGCCACACGCATGCTCCCTTCGAGGCGGTCGATCTCGCAGACGTCGAAGCGACGCTCCACTTGCTCGAACATATCATCTACGAAGGGCCCACCGAGCAATGACGTCCTGTCGGGCTAGGGAACGAGCGCCTCGCCGCCATCCACCCGGATCACATTGCCAGTGATCCAGCCGAGCCCCGGTGCGCTGAGCGCGCGGATCGCTCGCGCGACATCCTCCGGGCTCGTGAGTCGCCCGCTCGGGTTGCGCCGCTCGGCTTCGCGCAACATCTCCTCCGCACCTGGAATCTTGGCCTGTGCCGGGGTAGGTGTCACGCCGGCCTGGATAGCATTCACCGCGATCCCGTAGCGGGCGAGTTCGACGGCGAGCTGGCGGACATGGGCCTCGAGCGCCGCCTTGGCAGCGGAGACCGGACCGTACCCGCGCCAGACGCGCGTCGAGCCCTCGCTGGTCATGGCATAGATACGAGCATCCGGCGCGAAGAGACCGGCATGGAACAGATCCTGTGTCCAGTACACTAAGCTGTTCGCCATCACATCGAGCGTCATTTCCAATTGCTTCTGTGTCACTTCTTGCGCGGCATCATCGTCGATGTATGGCCGCAGCGTACCGAAGGCGAGCGAATGCATCAGCACGCGCACCCGTGCGCCGCGCTCCCGAAGCGCCGAAGCGACCTGTTGCCGGGTTTCCGCATCGGCCGCATTGGCATTGACGAACAGAGCCTCGACTCCTGCAGCCTCGACGTCGGCCTTGACTGCCTCTGCCATCGGCAAAGTCGCCCGGCGATCCAGATGCACGCCGCAGATGTGCATTCCCGCCCGGGCGAGCTCTCGGGCAGTCGCTGCACCGAATCCACTGGATGCGCCCAGGATCACTGCCCAGTATCCGGTAAATCCCGCGTTCCCCATCGTACCCTTCCCGTTTCCACCGCGTCGCTCGACTCGGCTGGAGTATCCGCAGCGGATGCAGTGCCGTCAACTCACCGGTGGCGCGGCGGCAACCCGCCCTTCCGGGACGAAGCGCACGCGCACCACGGTCCCACCGCATGCACCGGTTCCGAGCTCCAGATCACCGCGGAGATCGACTTCCACCAGCGTCCGGGCGATTTGCAACCCGAGCCCTCGTCCCCGCAGCGGATCCAAATCGGCTGGCAGGCCTCGCCCATCGTCCTCGACCTCGAGGAGCGCGCGATCACCCTCGCGCCGAACGCGGACGACCAGATGTCCGGGACCACCCGCGAAGCCGTGCCGGACCGCATTCGTCACGAACTCGTTCAAGAGCAGCGCCAGCACGGTGGTCTGGCGCGAGGAGACCGTAACCTCCTCCCCCTCGACAGTCCACTCGACAGCCAGTTCGTCCCCGTACAACGAATGGACGGCTTGGGTCACGACGATACGGGCGAGTTCGGTGAGGGAAACTTCCGGCAGCTCGCGGCCACTCAGGAGATCGTGCACGACTGTCAAGCTCCGGATCCGGCTCACCGCATCCTGGAGCACGGCACGCGCCTCCGGCCCGGCACGACGCGCTTGGAGCGAGAGCAGCGCCGCTACCGTCTGCAGGTTGTTGCGCACGCGATGATGCAGCTCACGCAGAAGCGCCGACGCGCGCGTCAGCCCACGCCGCGCTTCCTCGTAGAGCTCCGCATTCTCGATCGCGATGGCTGCCGTATCGGTGAAGGCATGGAGCAATCCGGTTTGGGTCGGCATCGGCCTTCCCGCGGAGTAGACCAGGCACAGTGCGCCGACCGCCCGTCGCCCGGTGATCATGGGCAGCGCATAGATGGCGAGATGCTCGGCGAGCGGGTCGCGCCAGACCGCTGCGCCGCTCTCCAGCACCTCCTCGACGACCTGACGAAAGGCCGTTTCCAAGCCCCCGGCGAGCCGGACCGCCAGTTCCACCGGCGCAGCCCGCAAGAGTTCCAGTTCGCCACCCGAGGCACGCGATTGTCGGAAGATCGCCACCCCGCGAGCGCCCGACAACTCGAGCGCGCGATCCGCGATCGTCCCCAAGAGCTCATCGAGATCGAGGGTGGAAGCGACTGCGCGCCACAGCTGCTGCAAGAGCTCGAGTTGCGCGATCCGACGGCGCAGTTCGGCATCCGTCTCCTGGTACAGCAGCGCGTTCTCGATCGCGATGGCGATCTCTCCAGCAGCCGTTTCCAGGAAATCGATCTCCTCGGGCCAGAACTCGCGCGGTTCCAGCGTCAGCACGTTGAGAACGCCGAGCAAACGTCCTGGCTGGCGGGCGATGAGCGGGACGGAAACCTGACTGGCGAACGGTCGATCGTCCACGTGCGGATAATCGACATAGGCCGGATGACGCGGCGCATCGAAGGCGATCTGCAGCCGGCGCGTGAGCGCCGCTTGGCCGGTGATGCCGACTCCGAGTGGCAGCGTGAACCCGCCAGGACGGTCCGGTGCCACGCCATCGACCGCCCGCAAGGTCAAGGTACCGGAGGACTCGTCATAGAGGAAAACACCGCAGGAATCGACGCGCATCGTCTCGCGCAAAACCCGCGTGACGGTCGAGAGCATCTCGTCGAGGTCGAGACTGCTCGTCGCCGCGCGGGTGATCCAATGCAGTGCCTGCAGGCGGCCGACGGGTCCAGCCAGGACGCGTCGACTCGGATCGACTGGTGCTTTGAGAAGTTCAGCTAACGTTTCCCATTCGTTATCCAGCATCCTGCTCGTCTCCACCGATCGAGTTCTTTTCCATGGTACAATCCGGGGTGCGAGCGCGTCAGAACGCGAACGGACGAGGATCATGAGCCTCGACGGCCAGCACAACGCCCACGTCACCGACCGAGTCGGCGACAACGCGTTCCTCGGTGTCGTGACCGACGGCCGATTCAGCCAAGGACTTCGTGTCCGGCTCCTCGACCCGGCTGCCGTCGAGCACCTACGCGTCGGTAGTTTCGTCGTCCTCGAGGGGATCGAGCGCCGCTACTTCGGAATGATCACCGATCTCTCGCTCGACACCACCGACGCCGCCTTGCTGGCTGATCCACCGATCCGCTCCCCCTTCCTCAGTCGCATCGTGCGCGGGACACACGCCTATGCCACCGCCGAGATTCGTCCCTCGCTCGTTCTCGAACCGGAAAACGACCAGCCACAACCCGCACGCAGCATTCCGCCCCACTTCGCACGGTTGCGTCAGGCCACGGCGGACGATTTCGCGCTCGTGTTCGGGCACGAGGACAGCACGCATTTCGCGCTCGGCACACCACCAGCGATGGAGATCCCGGTCCCGATCGACTTAGCCGAGCTGGTCAAGCGCTCCAACGGCGTCTTCGGGCAGAGCGGGAGCGGGAAGAGCGTTCTGACTCGCCTGCTCCTCGTCGGTCTCGTCCTGGCCGACCAGGTCTCGGTCTTGCTCTTCGACATGCACAACGAATATGCTCACGCCCCGACTGATCAGCCTGAACTGATCGGCTTGCTCGAACTTTTCGGGCCCTCGCGAGTCCAGGTCTACACGCTCGACGATCGGACGGAGCGGAGTGCGAGTGCCCGCACCATCCAAATCGGACTCGATCAAATCGAACCGGAAGACATCGAACTCTTGGCCGAGGAGCTCAATCTCAACCCGACCTTCGCCACGGTGGCGCATCACCTGCGGGCGCGCTACGGGGCTCAGTGGATCCGCCAGACACTGGAATTCGATGCCGACGCAGTCAAAGAGTTCTGCGCGAGCACTGGTGTCGCCGAAGCCTCGGTCAATGCCTTGCGGGCCAAACTGGGACGCCTGGCCAATCGGCCCTATATCCGCGAGACACTCGACACGTCCGCGATCGACGAAATCATCGGCAAGCTGCAGCGGGGTACCCATATCATCGTGCAGTTCGGTCGCTGGGACTCGTTCCTCGACTATATGCTGGTCGCCAATCTGCTCACCCGCCGGATTCACGATCGCTATACCGAAGATGTCCTCGGGGCACAACAAGCGGGTGGGCAGAGTAACCTGCGACCACTGGTCATCGTCCTCGAAGAAGCGCACAAGTTCCTCACTCCCGAAGCCGCTCGGCAGTCGATCTTCGGTACCATCGCGCGGGAAATGCGCAAGTACCGTGTCACCTTGCTCATCGTCGATCAGCGGCCCTCCAGCATCGATCGCGAGATACTCTCCCAGCTGGGCACCAAGGTGATCGGGCCGCTCAGCGACCAGCACGACATCGAGGCTGTCTTGACCGGCGTCGCCGATCGTTCCGGCCTCCGCAGCCTCCTCGCCAATCTCAGCCCACGCCAGGAATGCGTCATCGTCGGACACGCGGTGCGCATGCCGGTCGCTATCCGCACGCGACAATACCGACGCGATGAGATCCTCGCGCTGGTGCGCGGACGGGGAAAGACGACGGACGACGAGCGCCATCTGCGGCTGCTCCTCGGCCAGTGACGCGAAGGCAGAAACGATGCTTCGCCTGATCCACTTCGCAGACCTGCATCTGGGCGTCGAGACGCACGGGCAGTTCCGTCCAGATCTCGGTCATAGCTCCCGCATCCAGGACTTCCTCGACGCCTTCGATCAGATCATCGACGCAGCGATCGAGGAGCGGTTCGACGCCGTCCTTTTCGCCGGCGACGCGTTCAAGCACGCCGAACCGAGTCCGACCCTTCAGCGTCGCTTCGCCGAGCGCATCCAGCGTCTCCTCGCAGCGGGAATCCCGATCGTGCTCCTCGTTGGGAACCATGACCGGCCGCGCAGCGTGATGCGTTCGACACCGATCGATATCTACGCCGCACTGCGTCTGCCCGGCGTCATCGTCGCCAACCGGCCGGAGCGATTCACCATCGAGACTCCGAGCGGCCTACTCCAGGTCATCGCGCTCCCCTGGATACCACCCCGCCTCCTGCTGGCCGACGACGCGCTTCGCGAGGCCGGCGCACCGGAGCTGGAGCGTCGCTACAAGGAAGTCATCGCGACTGCGCTGGCTCCCCTGCTCGCTGCGCTCGACCCAGCGACCCCAGCAGTTTTCCTCGGCCACCTCTCGCTGGAAGGCGGACGCTTCGGGAGCGAACGCAGCGTGATCCTCGGGAACGACCCGCTCTTCGGGCTGGACGAGCTCGGTCTGACCAGCGCCCCCATCGATTACGTCGCGCTCGGCCATCTCCACTCGCATCAAGTGCTCCACGAGCGACCACCGGTGGTGTATGCCGGCAGCGTCGAGCGGATCGATTTTGGAGAAGAGCGCGAGGACAAAGGCTACGTCGCGGTCCGGATCGCCGCTGGACCATACCCGCGTGACGTCAGCTGGGAGTTCCGGCCGCTCCGGACCCGTCCGATGCGCACGTTCCGTCTCGACATTCTGACCGACGCACCGATGGACGAGATTCGCCGCGCGCTCGAGCGGCAGGCAACGCTGATCCCGGACGCGATCGTCCGACTCCTCATCACCACCACGCCGGAACACGCGGCAGCCATTCGTCCCCTGGAGGTACGGCGCTGGCTCAGTGACTTGGGAGCCGCACACGTCGCTGGTATCACGGTGCAGACCGAACGCGTCGCGCGTCCCCGCGTCGAACTCGGACGATCCTCCCGTCATGACCCGGCCAGTCTCTTGGCACGTTGGGTCGACTTGCAATGCCTCCCAGACCAACTCGCCAAAGCCGTCATCGAGCGCGGCCGGGAGATCATCGACCGCGTCGAGAGCCGCAGTTCGGAACCGCGCTGAAGCGCTCTAGAGATACGTCCGGAACCAGCGCAACTCGTGCGCGAGGTGCTCGAGCCGGTGACGTGGCCGGCCGCTCCGGGTCAGGTTGTGACCTTCACCCGGGAAGCGGACGAGTTCGACCGTGCGCCCCAAGCGGCGCAGCCAGGTGAAGAGCTGCTCGGCTTGCGCGATCGGGCAGCGCCAGTCTTCCTCTGCGTGCAGGAGCAGAAGCGGCGTGCGGATATGCGGTGCGTACGTGAGCGGAGAAAGGCGGCGGTACCGCTCCGGATCGTCCCACGGGGTCGCACCGATTTCCCACTCGCTGAAATAGACGCCGATATCGCTCGTCCCGTACATGCTCGCGAGTTCGGACACGCAGCGCATGGAGACCGCCGCGCGGAAACGGTCGGTATGGCCGATGATCCAGTTCGTCATGTACCCGCCGTACGAGCCGCCGCAGACGCCGAGACGCTCCGGATCCGCCCACCCTTGGGCGAGAACCGCATCGACGACCGCCATGAGGTCGGGCATATCGGCCTCGCCCCAGGCTCCGCGCGTGCAGGCCAGAAACGTCTCTCCGTAACCTTGACTCCCGCGCGGGTTCGCGTAGACGACTCCGTACCCTTCCGCTGCGAGAACCTGGAACTCGTGACAATAGGCCCAGCCGTACATTCCGTGCGGCCCGCCATGGATCGACAACACGAGTGGCACCCGCTCACGGCCAGCGTTCGCGGGCCGGAGAACCCACGCATGGATGGGATGCCCGTCGACCGGGCTCGGCACCCAAATCTCCTCCGGGCCGAGGATCTCGACCTGCTCTTTCCAGTCCGCATTGGGATCGGCCAAGCACCGACTCGCGCTCCCGTCGGCTGCCAGCAGCCACACCGCCCCTGGCTCGATCGGGTCCGCGATGACAGCCGCGATCCAGCGCCCGTCAGCGCTCAGGCTGAAGTCGAGCACGCGCCGCGCGCCACCGATGATGCACTCCGGGGTACCGCCGCTGACCGGAAACCGGTAGAGTCGGACCGCCCCCTGCTCGCTCACCTGGGCGAAGATCCAGCGACCATCCGGTGACCAGATCAGTCCCGGCTTCGACGGACCGAACGCGTCGGTGAGCAAGCTATCCTCGAGGGTCGCGTCGAAGTCAGCGGAGAGGTTCCGGCGCTCGTTCCCGTCCGGCGTCATCACCCACAGTCGCTTGTGCCGCGCCGAGCCTGCCCAGGCCTCGAAGTGACCGACAGCTGCGATGAGTCGCCCATCCGGCGACCAACTCGGACGCCCGAGCGCTGCCGATGGTCCGCCGGTGACACAGGAGAGCTCGGCCGGTCGGCCCGCCGCATCGAAGCGCAGCAGCCAGAGTTCGCTCGCTGCGTTCCACTCGCGCTCTTCCGTGCGATTGGACGTGAAGACGAGCTGCGAGCCATCCGGTGACCAGGCTGGCCAGTCGTCGTCCCAGTCACCATCGGTCACGCGTTCCACCGTTCCCGTTCGCACGTCGACGACCCAGATATGGCTCCGTCGCTCGTGGAGAAAACCTCGCTGGCCATCGAAGCGGTAGCGGAGTCGCGTCAAGCGGACGACGTCGGTTTCCGGATCGACCTTACCCTCTGCCTGTTGCGCACGCGTCACGACAGCGATGCGCTGCCCATCCGGTGACCAGGCAAAGCCAGTCACCGGCTCCGCGAAGTTCGTCAGTTGCCGCGCTTCTCCACCATTTCGGGGAATCACCCACAACTGATCACTACCAGTGCGATCGGACAGGAAAGCCAGGTCCTCACCACTCGGTGACCAGCGAGGCATCGTGTCGCGATGCGTTCCGCTCGTGAAGCGACGCGGTGGTGAGCCATCGGCCGGTGCGAGCCAGATCGCCGAGCGATACCGATCCGCTTCCAGATCCATCGTCGTCACCACATAGGCGACAGCGCTCGCATCCGGTGCGATCTGCGCATCGCTCGCCAGTTGGAGAAGCGCAAGATCCTCCGCACGGACCGATCGTTTCACAGTCAGCTGCTCCTCTCGACACCCTGCTCGCGGGCGACGAGCTGCCGTAAGCGCGCCAGGACCGCTGATCGCTGCTCCTGGTACGCCGTCTCGTCGAGTTCGCCCGCTGCCCGCGCCTCGTCCAACCGATTGAGTTCAGCAGCAAGTTGTAGCCGCTCGTCGGTGGCCGCGTGACTCGTTTCTGTCCCCACGCGGCGTCGGCGAAGAACGATCACGGTCAACACCGCTGCCGCGATGAGTCCAGCGAGACCGACCACCAGCGCGATGATCGGTCCGGTGATCAGATCGAAGAGCAAGCCGGTCCGCGGCAAACCAGTAACCTGGACGACGTGGGTATCGCCGACGACTGGCGCATCGACCGCTAAGACGCGATAGGTCACGCCGCTCACTTCGACCGTGCCCGTGGCGATCAAGCTGCGCGAGCTGAGTCGGTACGTCCCGTCGCGCACCAGGACACGGAGCGTACCGGTCGGCATGGCAGTTCCGATGGAGAGCGCCGCCCGCGTTCCTTCGTAGGGGACGGTATAGCTCAGGACGACCGTTTGCGAGCCAGGTGGAAGCGGACCGGTCGTCAGGAGCACACCGTCCTCGAGTCGTGGCTGGCCGTAATCGAATCCTGGTTGCGGACTGATCTCCTGCGCCCCTCGGGGCAACGGTATGCGAAGGACGACACCGGATCGATCCCCGAGATACGTGCGGTCACCCCCGTTCTCGACGATGAGGATGTCCATGATGTCGACTGCCCGCAGCTCGGGTGACGCACCAGCGATGACGAGCGAACGCGAGGCGATCCGCACCGCGCTGGGATCCGTGGTCGTTTCATAGACCGTGAGCTCGACCGTCTGCTCCGGTCGCTGGTCGAGTTGCACCAAGCCGCTGACGTAGTCCACCCCCGTATAGCGAGCGACGACCAGGTAGGCGTCCTGCGGGCTAGTCGACAATCCATCGAAGCGGAACGATCCGTCGGGGCCAGTCTGCGTTTGTCGCTCCTCGGCCAATTGCATCCCAGCGAAGTGGCGCAGGGTCACGGTGAGGCTACTGACCGGTCCACCACCGGCCGTCCCGTTCTGCACCCGGCCACTGATGACCCCGTTCCCTTCTTGCGCGTGAGCCGGCGACACAGAGAACGTGAGAGCGAGCCAGACGAAGAGGAGCCAGCGTCCGAGTCCGCGGCGCACCACAGAGCGCTCCTTACGATGGCACCAGAGCTGCGCGAGCGATCAGTCGGCGACCGCTGCCAGAATCTCAGCCGGCCTGCCTTCTGCCGACGCGTAGGCCCGATCCAGCACTTCCACGACATGGAGGACGGGGAGGCGCACACCGCGCGCCCGGAGCCCGGCCTCCAGCTGGAGCATACACCCGGGATTGGCCGAGACGATGACGTCCGCGCCGGTGGCCAACGCGTTGTCCAGCTTGCGCGCCAAGAGGGCCGACGCCATGTCCGGTTGCAAGAGGTTATAGATGCCGGCCGAACCGCAGCAGAGCGCCGATTCGGCCATCTCGACGAGTCGCAGCTGGGGAATGGCGCGCAGCAGGACACGCGGTTGTTGAGTGATCCGCTGCGCGTGCGCGAGATGGCAGGGTTCCTGGTACGTCACGGTCCACGGCAAGGGTCCCGGTTGGGCCGTGAGGCCGCATTCGACGAGGAACTCGAGTACGTCGCGGACCTTTTCAGCCAGCTGGCGAGCTCGCTCGGCATAGTCATGATCCTGCCGCAACAGCGCCGGGTACTCTTTCAGCATCGCGCCGCAACCAGCGGCATTGACGATGATCGCATCGAGGTACGGTGACTCCAGCGCCTCGATGTTCTGTCGCGCCAGCCGACGACCCAACTCCGGCTCGCCGCTGTGCACGTGCAGCGCACCGCAACATTGCTGTCCAGAGACGAGCACGACATCGAAGCCGTTGCGGGTCAAGACGCGGATCGTCGCCTCGTGCACGTGCGCATACGCCGTGCTCATCACGCAACCGGTGAAGAGCGCCACCCGACCACGTCGCTCCCCTCGGGCCGGTACGAAACGCCCATCAGCAACGACGAAGCGATCCGCGATCGTCGGTAGCAATGCCTCGGCATGCTCCAAACCGAGCAGCCGCAGGACACCGCTGCGACGAACGAATGACCGGAGAGGGCTGCGCTGGTACCATCGCAGGAGTGCGTTCGCCGCCCGGAAGCGACGCATGTCACCCAGGAGAATGCGGAAACCGACCAGCCGGAACAGTCGCTCGCGCCATGACTGCTGGCGATGCTGCACGAGTTGGGCACGCGATGCTTCCAGGATCTCGCCGTAATGCACGCCGCTCGGGCACACGGCCTCGCAGGCTCGACAATTGAGGCAAAGCTGCATTTCCTCAGCGAACACTGGATCGAGAAGATCCAGTCGTCCTTCGGCCACCGACTTCATGAGCCAAATCCGGCCGCGTGGTGAGGAGCGCTCCCGCCAGGTGATCCGGTAGGTCGGGCACGACGGCAGACAGAAACCACAGTGGACACACTTCCGGATCGCGTCGTACGATGGCGCATCCCGACCGCTGAAACCACGCTGACGCGCTGGTGCCGATGTCGTTGTCATCGATGCCTCCTCGCTCCATGCTCAGAGATGGGCGATGAACCGCCCGCGGTTGAGGATGCGCTCGGGGTCGAAAGCCTCTTTGAGTCGGCGCATCACCGGGATTCCCTCCGGATGGCGTCCGAAGACGTCCTCCCCGGCCTTGACCTCGATCGGCGCACCCAGGAGCGTCGCATGTCGGCCCAACTCGCGCAGTTCACCCCAGCAAGCGCGCAGCTCGCTCGGCTCTCCACTGACCGTCGCGTAGGCCAATCCGCTCCCGCTGTCGAGGACGAGGCTGCGCAGCGCGCTGCCATAACGGCGCTCGAGGCGTGCTGCGAGTTCGCCGAGCCGAGACGGCAACTCACCGATCCGCACCCGAAGATCGCGTTCAGACGGTGTCGCCTCCAGTTCCCCCTGCAACGACGACCAGAAGGCCAGCGTCTTGCGGTCATCGAGCACGGCCGACCCGCCACTCGCCATCCCGGCGCTCGCATGCAGGCGCTCGACTTGACGCTCGACCGCTCCCTCCGGTCCCTCGCAGCGTGCGGCCAACACCCAGCGCTCCAGATCGGCGAGTCGCTGGGCTACTGGCGGCGCGAGCACGACGAGCGCAGTCGGCGCGAGCTGCGAGGTGCGCAGGGTCGAGGCGGCCGCTGCCGCCTGATCCGATTCCCGGAAGGAGAGAAGCAACGTCCGCTGCGCTTCCGGGGCCGGAAGCACCTTGAAGTTGGTCTGGATGATCACCCCGAGCGAACCGAGCGCACCGAAGTGGAGGCGCATCATGTCATAACCCGAGACGTTCTTGACGACGAGACCGCCACCGCGCGCCAGTGTCCCGTCCGGCAACGCCACGGTGATGCCGATGATCAGATCGCGCAAGCTTCCGTGCCCGAAGCGCCGCGGGCAACCGATCCCGGTAGCGACCAGGCCACCGATGGTGACACGCTCCGGATCAGCCGCCTCGATCGGCAGCATCTGACCATGAGCCGCCAGTTCGCTGCTCAAGCCGGCGATGCTCCGCCCCGCTTGGACAGCGATCGTCAGGTCGTCTGGCTCGTAATGGGTGATCGCGCTCAGCGACCGCAGATCGAGGGCGACATCGTACCGCTCCGGGAGGTTCCCCAACCCCATCTGCCGACCGCCGCCCCAGGGAATGACAACCAGTCCTGCCGCGGCACAGACGGCGAGAGCCTCCGCGACCGCCTCCGCCGTCTCTGGGGCGAGAGCGACTTGCGGCTCCAAACCGTCCACACGATAGTTTTGCGGATCACGGGGGGCACCCAGTGCGGCGAGATGCTCCACCGCCACTGCAGGCGCCAGTCGCGTCGTCCCGGTCATCCCGCTCCCTCACACGTACTCCAAGCCGAGCCGCTGGGCGATCGCCTGCTGTCGCAACGCCGCCACCTCACCACAGCGGAAACCGGTGGGCAACACTTTCTCCGGGTTGAAGAGTTCGCGGGGATCGAAGCTCCGCTTCAAACCAGCCATCGCGCACAAGTCTTCGGTCGTGAAGACCAGCGTCATGTAATCGCGCTTTTCGAAACCGATCCCGTGCTCACCGGACAACGTTCCGCCGGCATCCACACAGTAGCGCAGGATTTCGGTCGTGCACTCCAGGACGCGCTCCACCTCGCCTGGTCGTTGCCGATCGAACAGCACCAGCGGATGGAGATTTCCATCGCCCGCATGGAAGACGTTGGCGATCGACAGCCGATATTCTCGGCTCAGTTCCTCTACTCGCCGCATGGTCGCGGGCAATTTCGTCCGCGGCACCGTCGTATCGACGAGATAATAGTTGGGTGCCAGTCGTCCCATCGCACCGAAAGCCGACTTGCGTCCGAGCCAGAGGAGATCGCGCTCCTCCTTGGTGCGGGCGACGCGCACCTCCCATGCCCCATGCTGCCGACAGAGCTCGGCGACCCGGCTCGTGTTCTCCGCAACGATCTCCTGCAGGCCATCGAGTTCGACGAGCAACACCGCCCCTGCCTCGCGCGGATAGCCGGCATGGAAGGCATCCTCGACCGCCTTGATCGTCAGTTGATCCATCATTTCCAGAGCCGCTGGGAGCATACCAGCCGCGATGATCGCCGAGGTAGCATGCGAGGCCGACTCGATGTCCGGGAAGGCCGCCAAAAGGACGCTCACCGCCTCGGGAAGTCGCGTCAGTCGCACCATCACCTTGGTGACGATACCGAGGGTCCCCTCGGAGCCGACCAGCACCCCGGTCAGATCGACACCCGGCGTCTCGGGAACCGGTCCACCGGTCCAGATCCGCTCACCGTCCGGCAGGACGACCTCCAACCCGAGGATGTGATTGGTGGTCACCCCGTATTTGAGACAATGCGGCCCACCGGAGTTGTTCCCGACGTTTCCACCGATCGTGCAAGCCCGCTGGGAAGCAGGGTCAGGAGCGAAGAAATAACCGCGCGGCTGTAATACCTGCGTCAGCTCGAGGTTGATGACTCCCGGCTCGACGATGGCATAGCCATCCTGCTCGTTGACTTCCAGGATTCGATTCATCCGCGTGACGACTACGACGATGCCACCGCGCAGAGCCAGCGCTCCACCAGCCAGCCCAGTGCCAGCGCCGCGCGGGACCACCGGAATCCCGAACTCGTTCGCCAGGCGGACGACCGCGCTCACCTGCTCCGCCGTCCGCGGGAGTACTGCGAAATCCGGGCGATGATGCCCGGCAAAGACTTCGTCAGATGCATCGTATTCGTACACGAGGAGTTCCTCGGGATCGTCGAGCACTCCATCCGCGCCGACGATCTCCACGAGACGGCTGCGTATCATCGCACGGTCCATGGGGGCAATCCTCTCTCGATCACGCGCCGACACTGCGAAACCGATCGAGCCGGCGCGCCGATTCGCCTCAAGTATGCGACAGAATCCCTGGACCCGCAATCGGTGCCGACTCTACGCGGTGGGCAGATCCGGTCGACCGCTGGAGACACCCGCATTCGCCGGATCACCAGTGCATGCTCCTCGCTTTCCCCCTCCGAAAGCTCGCCTCCATCGGATCGCAGGGGGTAACCCGCCGCCACAAAGGAGAAGCCCGCGAGTGCGGACCGGCTCGGGAAGTCACCGTGCCGCTGCACAGCCGGATCACCGGTGTCCCGCAACCGAGTCGGTGCCCCACGGACCGCTCGCCCCCCCATGTCAGAACGAGACATCGTCGACGTCGCGGACGCGGTCGAGCACGACGTTGCCCAACTCACCGTTCGGGAGTCGCTCGACACGACGTACGAAGACGGTGATCACGGCGCCTTGGGATTCCGGGTGGAAGCGAAACCGACCGGTCGGACCAGTGAACTCGACTGCTCGGAGCGCAGCGAGGAACCGCGTCCGGTCTTCAGCGGCTCCATCGACTGCACGTAGTGCCTCGGTGATCACGCGACCAGTCAGGTAACCCTGATAGACGAACTGGTTCGCCCCGACACCGAAGCGCTCGTGGCACCGCTGGACGAGCTGGCGGTTTTCTGGCGAGTCGTACAGCACCGCGTAGTGCGAGGAACTGACGAATCCCAGCGCCGCCTCTCCCTGTTCCGCCAGGATGCTCTCGTCGACCGTATCACCTGAACCGAAAAGGGGCAACCGCTCCAACAAGCCAAACTCGGCATATTGCTGGACGAAGCGTACTGCATCGACCCCGGAATAGAATGCAAAAACTGCATCGGCATCGTATTGCCGGATCCGCTGCAGGTAGGGTCCATAGTCGGCCGTGTCGACCGGTGCAAAGACCTCGCCGACGATCCTCCCCCCTGCTGCCTGGAAATGGTGACCGAACGCCCCGACCTTGTCGTGCCCGGCAGAGTAGTCCAAGCCGGTCAGGACAACGCGACGGTAGCCGAGCTTCTCGTAGGCGTAGCGACCGAAGGGAGCCTCGTGTTGCCCATTGGCGAAGGAGACACGGAAGATGAGCGGGCTACGCAGTTTGGGATCACGCGTCAAGCCTGGTAGCCCGGCATTACTCACGAGAAGCGGAATACCAGCGGCAACGACGTCATCGCGGAGTGCCCCGGCCTCGCTGCTCAGCGTCACGCCAGCGAGGATGTGGACACGTTCGCGCTCCACGAGTTGACGTGCCTTGGCCAGTGCCTGATCCGGATTCCCCGCAGTGTCCTCGACCTGCACGACGATCGCTCGGTCACCGGCTCGCTCGTCGACTTCCTCGAGCGCGAGCTGGAGCCCGCGCACCAAATTCTCGCCGAGGGAAGCGAAAGGACCGGACAACGCGACCAGCATGCCGATCCGTACCGGCTCACCCGTCACTGACGTTGCCGGCGTAGCCGTCACTATCGAACGCGGAGATCCTTCCGTCACGGTCCTAGCGGGCGAACCCGGAACCGATCTCGTCGCCGCCCCGCACACGCGGTCAGAAGCGCGCTCGCCACGGCACATCCCAGGCCGACTAACGAGCGCCGCGTCATCCTTGCCCTCGAATGCATTTCGGCCTCCGTTCGACTCTCATCGCCGCGCTTCATCGTCGAGCCGAGAACGATAATAGATTTATCCATAAAGTATATCCCGGAAGCTCCGCCAGTCCATCGCCCAGCCTGCTGGAGAAATAGCCGGCGAGCATGCTGATTTCGTCGACACGGTCGGTCTTCCCGAAAACACGCGCTCTCGTCCCGGAGCCACCTCGGGGTCGGAAGCGAGCGCGAGCGCCTCGTTCCGATCGACCGGGGTCGAACGCACGAGCAGAGCGACCTCGACCTCGTTCCCGGCCTTTCACCGAAGAGACGAGCATGATCACAGCTCACTGCGCCGGATCATCGACGCAGCGCCTTCAAGGCTCCATCACGCCGCTTTCCCCTTGTCCCCTGGCAGTTGACCGATTACACTGCTGTTGCACGGTCCGGTCAGCAGCAGAGGAGAGACCGGGAGGGAGGTCGGCCATGAGACGAAGATTCATCCGCAGCTTCCTCAGCGGTTTCCTCATCGGTACCGCGGTCGGCGCGCTCGCTATATGGTTGTCCAGTTCGGAGCGCCGCGCCGGTTCGGTCATCTGGCGCGAGCGAGCCAGCCAGCTAGCGCAGCAAGCCCGCAGCCAGGGCGAGCAGATCGCCGCGCTGGCGCGCGAGCGGCTCGCATCGGCGCGGGAGTTGCTCGAGACACGGTTCTCCGCAGGGGAACAGGCGACCGGCACAATGCATGCAGCGACGAGCGAGGTCACGGTCAGCACGGAGAGCTAGCGAGCGATGTTGGACCGCTTGCGCACCGCCGCCAAATTCTTCACCTGGGGTCTCGCGCTCGGTCTGCTCTTCGCACCCGCGAGTGGGCGAGAGCTCCGTCGCCGCATGCTCCGGTGGGTGATGGGTCGACTCGAAGCGTCCGTGGCACGCGCTCGCCAATGGCTGACCGGCCAGCCGACCTAAGTACTCATCTAGAGACTGAAGAGCGGTTCTCGGCTCCCGCGCGGTGCAGGTGTTTCTGCACTGTCTCTCGCGCGAGCCGATGCTGCTTGCCCGATACCTTTGACCCGCCACCGCAGGCAACGCCGGCCGGTCGTCGCTTCGTCAGGAGCCCCAACTGCGTACTCTATCCTTCGGTCAGCTCGACCCGGTACATGAGTACTCCTTTTGTCAACCTCCCAGCGGGTTCATACTTCGTCGCGCGCAAACCACCTCCTGTTCATCGCCCGGTACCAGCCTCGCTGTTTCAGGTAAAGCTCCACTCCCTACTCATCCCTTCTCCCGACGAGATGTTCCCAGCCGGTCGGCAGTTCTGGTCACTCGAGCGCGGGGATCCTCACGACTCCACGACGGCTTTCTCCCTGGCACGCTCCCCCACGTTACCGGCGAGCCGGTCCCGGCTCGCCATCTCGGCTCGCTCGTCGAGATGTCCTTGGGGTGCCGCTCGACGGCTCGGCACAGCGAGCAGCTGAGCGGCATCTTGCACGGTGCGCGCCTCGAGAAGCATGCTGCCAGCTCACGACCGTCCAGAGAACAGACACAGTGTGCTCGCGTAGACCAAGGCGCCGACAGGAGAAACCCTGAGCTTCGTCACGTTGTGCTTCCCCTAAGCGGCCTATGTCGGCCTGGTCTGCCTGATCCGGTATCCGCCGGACGCACCGCAGCTGCAGCTCCGGCGCCTCGCGCCGATCTTCCCGATCGCCGCGTTGCACGAGCCGATCGCCAGAGATGGCCGAGAGCTCCCGAGCCGTGCATTCCGCAACACCCCTGAGAAGCGAGCCCACCGATCACCCCTGCGTGTCGTCCCGCGCAGTGACCGAGCGAGTCGCGGAGCAGCACAGCGAGAGGAAGAAGAGTAGTCGGCGCGCGGTGATCGTTGCCGAAAACGGATAGCGTATCGTTTTCGAGGTCGATGACGGTACCGGTCGGGTCGTGGTCGATCCGGTCGGCGGGGAGCTCGTCGGGCGCAAGCTCCAAGACGGATTCCGGCGAGTGCAGATTAGGAAGCGATTCTGCGCATCGCGGGGACGCCGTCTCGAGTCCACCCGGCCGTGTGGCGGACACTGGGATATCGGAAGGTCGAAGAGCAAGTGCCCGTCGGGTATCCAGTGAACGTTCTCGGCGACCGACCGGACGACGGCAGCACTGGCTGTCCCTCGATGGCCTGAGGGGTGCGTGAACTTCTGCTCAGGGCCCGCTCCGAGGAAGAACGCGCGACCAGCTTCCGTCAGCGGACCTACCTGCTCAAGGCTGGCGCGATCAGAAGTTTCGTCGTGACCGGCATGTTCCCTGATCGCACCGCTCATGCGGGCGATCGATGCGTTCCGTCGATCGGACGTCGACCTGAAACCAGGCAGTACGCGCGCCGCGTTTCGCCGCAGGGGAGCGTGGCCCGACGAGAATCCGGCTCGGTCATCGGCGGTCACGCATTCTGATCGAGACATCCACCGGCACTCGATCGAACCAGCATCGCTGCCGGGTCGCGGCGGGCACTCCCCACCTGTCCAACAGACTCCGAGGGGCTCTGTCCCGTTCGAGACGTGGGGCCGCAAGACGATCTCGCTCCCGCCGGACTCCGAAACCGGAATCGGTCAAGCTCGAACCGCTGAGCCCGGCCCCTACGATGCCCGCCAGCGATCGCTCACCGTTCGCGTCGGGACTCACGGCCGCACCCCAGCGAGGGTAGACGGTGCGAGCCGCTCCTCGTTCCGGGACTCCTTGCGGTCGCACGGACCAGGACGGCGTCTGCCGATCTCGCCGGCCACCAGCACGAGCGTGGCACGCTGGCCGGCTGCCGTGCCTCCAGGGAGCGCTCCGGTGCTGCGCAGCTTTGCCGCGCGGGCGCACTCGCTCAGGTGACTGGCGATCTTCCGTGAGGAGAACCGCCGCAACGCACATTCCCCTCTTGACAACGACCACTGTCCCTCCTAGGATGGAGACAGTTCGGTGAGCGGAACAGCTTTCGAGATACCGAACGAGGGTGGTGACGATGCCGGTACAGTCTCCAGCCGTCTGGCGAGCGGTGGCGAGTCTGCACGCCCTCGCACGAGCCGGCGATGGGTTGACGCTCAGCGAACTGGCCCGGGCGATCGGCGAGTCGAAGAGCACGCTGCATGCCGTCCTCGCCACCTTGGTCGAGGCCGGCCTTCTGGTTAGGGATCAGTCCAGCAAGCGGTATCGGCTCGGCCCCCACATCGTGACGCTCGCCGGCGCCTACGCTCGTCAGAGCGACTTGCTCCGCGCCTTCACGGAGGTGGCGCGTCCGCTCGCCCGCGAACTCGGCGAGACGATTCAGCTCGCCATCCTCCAGGGGCGCGAGGTGCTGTATATCGGCAAGCAGGAAGGCACCCAATGGGTTCGCTTGGCCTCGGAGGTCGGCACGCGCCTCCCAGCGCACGCGACCTCCCTCGGGAAGTGCCTCCTGGCCTGGCTGCCCGAGGACGAACTCGAGCGCCTCTTGGCCGAAGGGCCATTGGTCGCCCTCACCTCGCGCACCATCACCGATCCGGAAGCGCTCCGAGCCGAACTGGCTCAGGTTCGCGCGCAGGGATTCGCCATCGATCGCGGCGAGACGCTTCCCGACGTTTGGTGCTTCGGTGCGCCAGTCCGCGACGCACACGGTATCGTCGTGGCTGCCCTCAGTATCTCCGTTCCGGTGACCCGTATCGGTGTCGAGCGCGTCGAGGAACTCGTCCGAGCGGCCCGCACGGCGGCCGACGAGCTCTCCCGACAACTCGGCTTTAGCCGGGTCGATGATCGAGCGATCGATGGGATGGCAGTTCACAGTTCGAGGAGGAGGGTTGCACCATGACGAGGAAACTCTCGCGTCGGCACTTTCTCGGAACCACGCTGGTGGCAGGCGGGAGCGCACTGCTCGCTGCCTGTCGCCGCGGCGAGGCGACACCCACCCCTGCCCCATCGGCTGGAACGCCGGCCGCTGGTCAGCAGTTCGAGGGCGTCGAGGTCAACGTGATCACCTTCACCGGACCACAGATTGCCGAGCCGCTGCAGCGTCGCGCACCCGAGTTCCAAAAGCTCACCGGCGCCAAGATCAACGTGATCACGGTTCCCTTCGCGGACCTTTATCAGAAGATCTTGACCGACTTCACGACTGGTACCAACAGTTATCACGTCATCGTCTTCGCTCCGCAGTGGATGGCCGACTACGTCGAGCCCGGCTATCTCGAAGACCTCACCCCACGCATCGAAGCCGATCCCGCGCTGCAGTGGGACGATATCGCGCCCTTCTTCCGCAACTTCAGTGCCACCTATGGAGGCCGCATTTATACCATCCCCTTGGACGGTGACTTCCAGATGGTCTATTACCGAACGGACTTGCTCGAAGCCGAAGGGCTCAAGCCACCGGAAACCTGGGAGGACTATCTGGCTATCGCCCAGAAGTTCCACGGCAAGGACCTGAACGGCGACGGGGTACCCGACTTCGGCTCGGGGATCGCCAAGCGCCGCGGAGCCCAGAGCTACTGGATGTTCTGGTCGATCGCCGCTTCGTTCCTGCAGAGTCAGGGAACGCAACAGGGTGCCTTCTTCGACGTCGACACCATGGAACCGCTGACCATGAACGAAGCGTTCGAGCGCGCGCTGGAGATTTACAAGGAGACCGGCAAGTACGGGCCACCGGACGAACTGAACTGGGACGTCGGTGACAGCCGTGCTGCCTTCGTCACCGGGCGCTGCGCGCTGACGCTCGATTGGGGCGACATCGGCACGCTCGCCATCGATCCCGAGCAGTCGAAAGTGAAGGACAAGGTCGGTGCGGTCATCCTGCCCGGCACCAAGGAGGTACTCGATCGCAAGGCAGGCAAGCTGGTCGCCTGCGACCAGACGACCTGCCCGCACGCGATCAACGGGGTGAACCATGCGCCCTATGCTGCCTTCGGTGGTTGGTCGGGCGCGATCAACAAGAACGCACCGGCCAAGGTCAAGGACGCGGGTTATGCTTTCCTCTCCTACATGAGCCAGCCGGCGCAAGCCAACGTCGACGTCACGATCGGGAAGACCGGTTTCAATCCGTACCGCATCTCCCAATTCGAGAACATCGATCTCTGGGTCAAGGCCGGCATGAGCGAGGCGGCTGCCAAGAACTATCTGGGAGCCATCAAGGAGAGTCTCAACAGTCCCAACATGGTGCTCGATCTCCGCATTCCCGGCGCGCAGCGCTATCAGGGCGTCGTGCTCGATACGGTGCTCTCCCGCTATCTCGCCGGCGAACTGACGACCAAGCAAGCGATGGAGGAACTGACCAAAGGCTGGAACGAAATCACCGACGAGCTCGGACGCGAGAAGCAGAAGCAGGCCTATCGCGCTAGCTTGAGCATCCGCTGAATCCGGAAGGATCACGCGACTCGTGCGGCAGACTCGACCGAGTGTCCTGCCACCACGAACGGGGGATGCGGTTGCGGCGCCGACCCGCCGCATCCCCCTCAGCCGCGAGCATCTGGTGAGCTGGGCCGATCAGCAGGCGGGAGCAGTCCTGGTGCTTCCAGCCGTGCTGGTGATTCTTGTCCTTTCCATCTTCCCACTCCTGTTCTCGCTCTATCTCTCGCTGTCGCGCTTCCAACCCGTTTCGGGCGGATTCGAGATCCATTTCCGGGGGCTCGCGAACTATCGCAAGCTCTTCGTCGGCTCCGAGCAGCAGCACTTGCTCGGTCAGCTCGCCCGGCTCGATACGGCCGGTTGGTTGTTCTTCCTGGCCACGAGCGTCCTGGCCGTCTTCCTGCTCGGACGCTCGCTGCGCAGCGGCCCGCTCGCTTTCCCGCGCCTGCTCGGCCATGGGACGGTCGCACTCGGCTTGCTGCTCGCGCTGTGGCTCATCGCCCGAACCGTGGTCAGCGGCGGACGACCCGGCACGCTGGTCGTGACCTGGGTCTACGTCTTCGGCGGCGTGGCCCTGCAATTCCTGGTCGGACTCCTGCTCGCCTCGCTCTGTGCCCAGCAGTTACCAGGACGACGCTTCTTCCGCGTCGTCTTTCTCCTACCCATGATGATCACGCCGGTCGGAGTCGCCTATACCTTCCGCATGCTGACCGACACCGGCAAGGGACCGTTCGCACCGATCGCCAACTGGCTCGGCTACGCCAACGTCAGCTGGGTCAACGATCCATGGGGCGCACGCATCGCCGTCATGATCGGTGACCTCTGGCAGTGGACGCCGTTCATGTTCATCGTCCTCTTGGCAGCGCTCGAAAGCCAGTCACCCGAGCCGATCGAAGCGGCGATCGTCGATGGTGCGAACCGCTGGCAGATCTTTTGGCATATCACGCTTCCCCAAATCGCTCCGGTGGCGAGCACCGTGATCCTGATCCGGCTCATCGAAGCCTTCAAGATCTTCGATATGCCGAACGTCTTGACCGGAGGGGGACCAGGCACCGCCACCGAATCGCTCACCCTGCACGCGTACGTGCTCTGGCGATCGCTCGACTACGGCACGTCCGCTGCCGTCGCCTATACGCTTCTCTTCGTCGTCACCTTCGTCGGCATCGCGTACGTGCGGCTGCTTCACCGCCGGTTGAGCCAAGCGCTTTAGGGGGATCGTCATGGCATTCCGCTGGCAGACCAGTCCGACTCGCCCTGGCCCCCTCGCCGCCCTCCTTTCCTACGCCATCCTGTCTTGCTGGGCAGCGGTCGTGCTCTTTCCGCTCTACTGGTTAGCCATCACGGCCTTCAAACTTCCGGTCCATGTCAACGAAGGACCGACCTATCTGCCGTTCGTTGACTTCCAACCTTCGCTGCATGCGTGGCGCTATATCCTGGTCGATCTCGGCAACGATACGCTTCGACCGTATCTCAATACGGTGATCGTCGGCGGAACGAGCTCCGTGCTTACCCTGCTCCTCGGTGCCGCGGCCACCTACGGGCTGAGTCGCTTCACCTATCGCGTCCGATTGACTAGCGTCCTCTTCTTTCTCGCCGGCGCGATTCTCGCGGGCATCGGGATCCAACTGGGACTCCCGTGGCCATTGGCGGTGGTTGGCGGACTGGGAGCGTTCGTTCTCGCCCGTGCGACCGCCTTGCGGCGCGTCGCTGGTCCCAAGCTCGGCAACGCCGACATCGCCTTCTGGATGATCTCGCAGCGCATGCTCCCACCGGTTGCGATCGTGATTCCGATTTACATCCTCTTCCAGCGACTCGGCATGTTGGATACGCGGACGGCACTCGTCGTGTCGTACGTGGCGGCGAACCTTCCGATCGCCGTCTGGCTCCTCCGCGACTACTTCCACACCATCCCGATCGAACTGGAAGAGAGTGCAGCGATCGACGGGGCCAACCGCTACCAGATTCTCTGGCGGATCGTTCTGCCGCTCGCCCTGCCCGGTCTCGTCGCGACCTTCTTGTTCATCTTCGTCCTGGCCTGGAACGAATACCTGCTCGCCCTCTTCCTGAGCAGCGCCAAGGCGCAAACGATGCCCTTGCTCGTGGCGGCACAGAACGCGACCCGCGGCCCACAGTGGTGGTACATGTCGGTCCTCATCCTGCTCATGATCGCACCGGTGATCGCGCTCGCACTCGTCCTCGAACGGTACATCGCGCGCGGTCTGCTGCTCGGCGCCGTGCGCGGATGAACAGGAGGAAGGCAGACCGATGCAACTCCACGACCGTATCGCTCTCGTGACCGGAGCTGGTTCCGGGATCGGTCGTGCGATCGCCGAGCGGTTCGCCTCCGCCGGTGCGCTCGTCATCGCAGCGGACCTGGACGCCGCCGCGGCCGAGGAAACGGCCCGGCGGGTGCCGGAACGCATCGTTCCCGACCAGGTCGACGTGCGCGACGAAGCGAGCGTGCGCACGCTCATGGAGCGGACCCTCGACCGCTTTGGTCGCCTCGACATCCTGGTGAACAACGCCGGGATCGGCACGACGAAGGATCTCGTCGAGACTGATCTGGCCGAGTGGGAGAATGTTTTCGCGGTCAATGTGCGTGGCGTCTTCTTGTGCTGCAAGTATGCGCTTCCCAGCATGCTCGCCCGTCGCTCCGGCGTGATCATCAATATCGGGTCGGTGGCCGGCCTGATCGGGATTCCCAAGCGAGCCGCCTATTGCGCGAGCAAGGGGGCCGTGGTCACCTTGACCAAACAGATCGCCATCGCTTATGTCCGCGAGGGTATCCGCTGTAACTGCATCTGCCCGGGAACCGTCGACTCCCCATGGGTCGAGCGACTGGTCGCGCGAGAACCGGATCCGGTCGCCGCACGCCGAGCACTGGAAGCGCGCCAACCGATGGGGCGCCTGGTGAAGCCAGAGGAGGTCGCGGCAGCCGCGCTCTACCTGGCTTCCGATGAGGCTGCCGCGGTGACCGGTAGCATCCTCGTCATCGACGGCGGCTGGCTCGCTCAGTGAGGAGGTCGAGCCGATGAAATGCTATGGTCTCACCCTCTGCCTGCGCGACGATCCGGACGCTATTGCGGCCTACATCCAGTACCACCAGGCGGTCTGGCCGCAAGTGTGCGCCCGGATCCGCGAAGTCGGAATCCACGCGATGCGGATCTTTCTGCGCGGTCGTCGGCTTTTCATGTACATCGAGACCGACGACGCCTTCGATCTCGCACGCGACTTCCCGCGCGTGAACGAGGACCCTGTCTCAGCCGAGTGGAACCGCCTCATGGCGACGCTCCAGGAACGCGCACCCGAGGCGAACCCCGACGAATGGTGGGCACCGATGGAACTCGTCTTCGACCTGGATTGGCCGCAGCACCGCCACGGTCTCGCTCAGGAAAGGGAAACCCCGTCATGATGTCGCTGCCGCGTCGCATGCTGGGTCGGACGGGGCTCGAGGTCAGTAGCGTCTGCGCGGGTTGTGCGCCACTCGGCGATATGCCGGAAGCGTTCGGCTACCGCGTGCCGGCAGAGCAGGCCCTGGCGACGCTGCGCGCGATCTTCACCAGCCCGATCACGTTCCTCGATACCGCGGCTGCGTACGGTGACGGTGAAAGCGAGCGACGCATCGGGATCGTCCTCCGTGAACTCGGTGGCCTTCCACCCGGCTACGTTCTGGCGACCAAAGCCGACCGCGATCTCGCCACCGGCCGCTTCGACGCCGAGCAAGTGCGCCGCTCGGTCGAGCGCAGTCTCCATCTGCTCGGGCTCGAGCGACTCCAGCTGGTCTATTTTCACGACCCCGAGCACGCTGGCTTGTCGGTGGCTGAGGCGATGGCGCCGGGCGGGCCAGTCGAGGCACTGCTCGCGCTCCGCGATGCGGGAGTCATCGAGCATGTCGGGGTGGCCGCTGGTCCGATCGATATGCTTATCGCCTACATCGAAACCGGGGTTTTCGAAGTAGTCATCACCCACAATCGATACACCCTCCTCAACCGGACGGCCGAGCCGCTCATTCAGCGAGCGAACGAACTCGGGGTTGCCGTGGTCAATGCCGCACCCTATGGAAGCGGCCTGCTGGCCAAAGGCCCGAGTGCGTTCCCCCGTTATGCGTACCGCGCGGCACGGCCTGACGAGATCGAGCGAGCCCGGACGATCGAGGCGATCTGCGCCCGCTACGGTGTCCCGCTGGCTGCAGCTGCCCTGCAGTTCTCGCTGCGCGATCCTCGCATCAGCTCGACGATCGTCGGTATGAGCCGACCGGAGCGCGTCACCCAAACGATCCAGTTCGCCACCTGGCCGATTCCGGACGCCTTGTGGGAGGAACTGAAGCAGCTCGAACCGCTCCCCTACGACCCACAGACAGGCCAGCTCGTCGCCACCGGAGAGGGAGGAAGCCAGGATGCCGATCGCCGGCGTGCCGATCACTGATACGCACGTCCATTTCTGGGACATCGAGCGGTCCGATCTCTACTGGATGACACCCGACCTCGCCGAGCAGCTCCGCCCATTGCAGCGGAGCTTTACGCCGGACGACCTCGATCCTCAGCGGCTGGCTGCCGGTGTCGACCGCATCGTCATCGTCCAGGCAGCTCGCTCCGAATGGGATCACCATTGGTGGTTCTCGCTCGCCGAGCGGTATTCCTGGATCGCCGCCGTCGTCGGCTGGGTCGACCTCGCCGCGCCGGGGGTCGGTCAGCAGCTCGACCGCCTAGCGAGCCATCCTGCCTTCCGCGGCGTCCGTGCGACGGCCGAGAACGTCCCCGATCCGGACTGGCTGGCTTCACCAGCCGTGCAACGCGGCATCGCGGCGGTAGCCGAACGCGGCCTCACGCTGGATCTTTTGGTGCGCGTCGAGCATCTTCACCATGTTCCACGCCTCGCCGAACGCTTTCCGGATCTCACGCTGGTCGTCGACCACTTGGCCAAGCCACCCATCGCCAGTGGTGACCTTCAGCTGTGGCGCGAGCGGATGGCGGCGCTCGTCCCCTATCCCTCCATCTGGTGCAAGCTCTCCGGTCTACTGACCGAGGCCGGCTCACATCCGACGGTCGAAACGCTCCGACCAGCCGTCGACTTCGCACTCGACCGATTCGGGCCACAGCGCCTCCTCTGGGGGAGCGATTGGCCGGTAGCGACACTGGCCGCTGACTACCTCAGCACGTTCCGCACCTACGAAGCGCTCACCGCCGGTCTCACGACCGAGGAGCGGGCAGCGATCTTCGGTGGCAACGCGCAGCGGGTCTACCGACTGTAGAGTCGGTCGCGTCCGAGCGTCCCGGTAACCAGCGAACCACCCGAGGTTGCCTGCCAGCAGTTCTGCTCGTTGGGCACCGCGCGAGCCGATGCGCGAGCGGCCAACGAGACAGCCGGGCTTGCACGGACGAGCACGCACGGGCATGCTGGACGTGCACGAGTCGATGAGGCAGGGAGGAATGACGATGCAGTTCGACGAATTCATCGGCAAGGTCCAGCATCGGGCACGCTTGGCCTCGCGGGGCGAAGCGGAACGCGTCACTCGTGCCGTCTTGGAGACGCTCGCTGAGCGGCTGGCCGGGGGCGAAGCCAAGGACCTCGCCGCGCAGCTCCCGATGATCGTGAAGGACTATATCTTGGAATATCCCCATGCCGGTGAGGGACGGCACATGTCTCTCAAGGAGTTCTACGAGCGTGTCGCCGAGCGACTGCACGCGCCGATGCCGGAAGCCGCCTTCTGGGCTCGTGCGGTCATGAGCGTCGTGCAAGAAGCGGTCAGTGCCGGCGAGCTCGATGACGTCAAGCATCAGCTCGGTCCCGATTACGCACCGCTTTTCGAGTGGGAAGGACCACGCTGAATCGACGCTCCTCGCTCCACGGGAGCGCCCAAGTCCGAGCATGGCTCGGACTAGGGCGTGGGTCATTCGCCTCGTCCGATCAGCTCCCCTACTGAACAGGTGGTCACTCCTTCCCCGCCGACTGGGCAAGAGCGACAGTCGGGATTGCGTGGCCGAGTGAACGGATGACTCCCCCCTTCTGCCCCAGCGACGGCGGATCGTCGCCTTCGAACCTCATCGAGAGACGATCGCACCGGGGAGAGCGCTCGTGCCCTTCACGGACCAACGGTCGGAGATTGCGCTGCTCTACGCTTCTTCCGGTAAGACCACTGGTCGCACGCTCGGCGTACCCTGCCGAGCACCCTGCGGGGATCCGCAGTAGACTGGTGACGGGCGGAACGAGCGATGCGGGAAAGGAATGCTGATGGCTGAGCCGCAGTACTGGATCCTCGTCGGATCGGCCGAGAACCTGGAAGCGACGCGAGCGCACGGCTTCACCGTGCAGGGCTTCAAGTCGCGTCACCGCAAGAAGGCGGAGGCGATGCGTCCCGGTGATCGCCTCGTCTACTACGTGACCGGTGTGCAGGGCTTCGCCGCGACTGCCCGGGTGACTTCGGACGCTTTCGAGGATCACACGCCGATCTGGAAAAGCAAGGACCCCAAAAAGGCTGCGGAAGACTATCCCTGGCGTGTCCAGATCGAAGCGGAGGTCGTGCTCCCTCCCGGCGTGTATCTTCCTGCTGAAGACATCGCTCTCCAACTTCATCATGTCCAGAAGTGGCCCAAAGACCATTGGCGATTAGCCTTCCAAGGGCAGCTTCATCGCATCGACGAGCACGATTACGAGCTGATCCGCACAGCGCTCGTCCAGGCAGCGAGTCGGCAGAGTGTCGCCCCATGACACGCACGGTTTGGCGGCTGATCAAGAGTCTCGGTGTCGCGCTCGCGGTGATGGCCCTGAGCATCCTTCCGCCAGGTCTGCACCTCGTCTTGGGGCCCCTTTCGCCACTGATCGGAGGTTTTGCCGCTGGCGTCGTCGGAGAACTCCGTGCTGGAGAGGCATTCGTGCTCGGCCTCCTCGAGGCGATGGCAGCTGGTCTCGTGGCCGGCTTCATTCTTCCGGTACTCGCTCATTTGGAGTTGGGAACCGCGACGCTCTGATTTTTCGGTGTCGGGGCTGCCATCCACGCTAGCACACTGAGCGGGGTCGCGGCGTATTTTGGAGGCCAGCAAGGTCGGCGTGCCCGGTGAGAGAGGGGGAGCGATGGGCTATTGTCCACGTTGCGGTGAACACACCCCGTACCGAGAAGCGGATCGGGAGCGGACGATGGAACTTCTCCCGATCCGCATACCAGTCCATTCCCGCATCGTGCCGATTCCGCCGGACGTTCCTGATGGAGCAACGATCCGATACGCTGGATGCCTTTTCAGTGTGCGTCGGGTGGGGGAAGCGTACGAGTTGACGCTGCTGCGCGTCGGTCACGCCTGAGCCTGCCGGTACCTCGGTACGAGTGGCAGCCAACCCAGCTAGCTGATCGCTGAGCAGAAAGCTGCCACGCCGAGCCATGTCACGGCACGCGACCGGTGGACTCTCCGCAAAGAGCGATCGGCTCGACACCGACTCGACGGCCCGGTCGTCGCGAGCGGGGGAGAATCGAGACGATCGCGTGCGGTGAGGCGCATCCACACCGGGCGAGCGGTGACGTACGCGAGTGTCGCGGCCGGGAATGCGGTGACGAACGCTTCTCACCCACACTGATCGCCAAGTGAAGCGCAGAAAAGAGCAGAACTCCCGCTCGCCCAGCGACCTCGTGCGTTTCCCGCCGCGCGGGGTAACAAAAACGAGCGCCTCGACGAGCTAGCGAGGCGCTTTCCGGTGGAGATGGGGGGAGTCGAACCCCCGTCCAGAGCGTTCAGCCGAGGATATGCTACAGGCTTAGTCGGTGTTCTGCTGTCGCTGCCAGGCTCCCACCGACAGGATCCCGGTCAGCCGAGCCGGATCACACTTGACCTCGCCCGCACCGGCGCTTGGGCGAGGGGCACCCCGGTCTTGCGACGCCCGCTCCGAACCCACCGGGGAAGGGTTCGGGCAGACGTGGCTGCGTGAATTACGCAGCCAGAGCGAGTTCGCGCTCGCCAGTTACTTGGCTGCCCCTTTTTACGAGTTCGTGGGCGACCTCGGCCTGCAATCCTCGCACCTACGGCCCTGTCGAATCCAGTCATCCCCAGGGCTCATCGTCGCGAGCGCGAACGAAAGTATACCGCATCCGGAGCGTTCCGCCAAGAGATCAGCCCTGTCCAGCGGCTCGGCCGTGCTTTCGCCTGGTCTTCGCATCCGCGCCAGCGCACTGAGCAGGCGCGACGCGCTTCGGCTCCTTCTCCAGGGAATCGTTCCCGTCAGTCCCGAACCGTCACCAGCGCGGGCTCATCGCCCGCTCGATCTCGCGCCGCGCTTCCCGCTCGGCGATCGTCTCGCGCTTGTCGTACTGCTTCTTGCCGCGCGCCAAGCCGAGATCGATCTTGGCCAGGCCTCGACGGATGACCAGCCGGAGCGGCACGAGCGTATACCCGCGCTTTTCCAGCTTGCCGCGGAGATAGTCCAACTCCCGCTTGTGCACGAGCAGTTTTCGCGGACGCGTCGGATCGTGCTGATGCTTCCCACTGGCACCCGGATACGGGCTGACATGCATACCGATGAGCCAGAGTTCACCGTCCTCGATGCGCGCGTAGGCATCGCGGAGATTGACTCGCCCAGCTCGGATCGACTTGATCTCCGAGCCGGTCAGCTGGATGCCCGCCTCCAGCTCCTCTTCGATGAAATAGTCATGGTACGCCTTGCGGTTGACCGCGATGACCTTCTCGCCCTCGCGGCTCTTGGTCGTTCCCTTGCTCATGCTTCAATCCTACTCCGCCACGCCGGTGCACTCCAGACTGCTTCCGTCGGCCACCACACGGGACGACACGATGCCTCGAGGCGACTGAAGAGTCCAGCTGGGTTGCTGCCGCTCGGTCCAGTCAGCAAGCTGATCGCGCACTCCGTCGCCGCGCTGAGTACACTGGATCGGGATGGACGAGACGATCGACGCCTACGAGATCATCGCCGAATATTACGACCTCGAGTTCGCCAGCTTCAGCGACGACATCGAGGTCTATCTGGCCTTCGCCCAGCGCACCGGCGATCCGATCCTCGAGATCGGCTGTGGAACCGGTCGGCTCCTCGCGCCGCTGGCGCGAGCCGGATACACCGTTCACGGTGTCGATCGTTCTCCCGCTATGCTGGCCCGCGCTCGCGAACGGCTCCGCGCCGAGGGACTCGAGCATGTCCAGCTGTTCCAAGCCGATGCGGTCGATCTCCGACCACTGGCCGACGGTCTCTACCGGCTGGCCATCATCGCTCTGAACGGGTTCCTCCATCTCCTCGATCGAACTGCCCAGCAACGAGCGCTGGCCGAACTGCATCGTGTCATGACCACAGGCGGGCTCCTGCTCCTCGATCTGCTCCACCCCACCCCGGCGCAGCTCCAGGCCTTGGAGCAGCCGCTCAGCTGGGACGGCAACTGGCACTTACCGGACGGAAGTCGCCTCGACCGCTTCGCCAGTCGCCGCGTGCATCCGTCGGAGCAGACTATCATCACGACACTCTTCTACGACCGGACTGATGCACGATCCGGCCAGGTGACCCGCCGGGTCGTCAGCTACACGCTCCGCTTCGTTCATCGCTTCGAGCTGGAACTCCTGCTCGAACAGGCTGGGTTCGCGGTCGAAGCCGTCTATGGCTCGTACGATCTCGACCCGCTCACCGACGAGAGCCCGCAGATGTTCGTCGTAGCGCAGCGCCAGCTGTCCCCGGCTATACTCGCTGCGCGTCGAGCGTGAGATCGTTGCGGAGGCACGGCTGTGATCCACGGGGTCGAAATCAAGCGACTGGTCACCCACGTCGACGAGCGCGGTTCGCTGACTGAACTCATTCGCTGCGACGATCCCTTCTTCGAGAAGTTCGGTCAGTGCTACGTGTCCGTCTCTTGGCCCGGGGTCATCCGCGCCTGGCATTGGCACAAGAAACAGACCGATTACTTCGTCTGCATCCGCGGGATGATCAAGGTTCCCTTGTTCGACCTGCGTCCGGAGTCCCCGACCTACCGCGAGCTCAACGAATTCTTCCTGGGCGATGACAATCGGATCGTTCTCAAGATTCCGCCGGGCGTCGCACATGGGTTCAAGAACATCGGGACGGAACCCTGTTACCTACTCAACTTCCCGACCGAGCCCTACGATCCGGATGATCCCGACGAATATCGTCTGCCCTACGACACACCGGAAATCCCGTACTCGTGGGAGATCAAGTATCGCTGAAGGAGCTGCTGTGACGCTGCATCGCACCTATCCGCCTCGCTTGCCCATTCGACCCGCCGAGCAGCCGGTGGACGCCATCGTCCGGCTCCCGGGTTCGAAGAGCTTGACCAACCGGGCACTCGTCCTCGCCGCTTTGGCGGATGGCACGAGCGTGCTCGAAGGAGCCCTCCTGAGCGAGGACAGCTGGGTGATGATCGATTCGCTGCGCCGTCTCGGCATTCCGGTAGACATCGACGAGACCGCGCAACGCATGATCGTGCAGGGGAAGGGCGGCACGCTGCCAGCGACCCACGCCGAGCTGTTCGTAGGCAATTCGGGCACGACAGCTCGTTTCCTCACGGCGATGACTGCGCTCGGTCACGGCGAATACCTGATCGACGGCGTGCCGCGCATGCGCGAGCGACCGATCCAACCGCTCCTCGACGCACTGGCGCAGTTGGGTGTGCAGGCTGAATCGCTACTCGGCACCGGTTGTCCGCCGGTCCGGGTGCGGAGTCATGGGCTTGTCGGAGGAACCATCCGCCTGAGGGGCGACATCTCCAGTCAGTATCTCAGCGCGCTCCTCATGATCGGCCCCTGCACGCGCGACGGTCTGCACATCGAACTCGAGAGCCCGCTCGTCTCCGTGCCCTATGTCGAGATGACACTAGCCGTGATGGCTGACTTCGGGGCGATCGCGACGCACGAGCAGGCTCGGGTCTTCCACGTCCCGGGGAACCAGCGCTACCGATCCCGCACCTACGCCATCGAGCCGGATGCCTCGGCCGCATCCTACTTTTTCGCCCTCGCCGCCGCAACAGCCGGTCGTATCCGTGTCGTCAATCTGGGCACGCGATCTCGCCAAGGTGACGTCCAGTTCGTGGACCTTCTGGAACGCATGGGCTGTACCGTCATTCGCGAGCCCGATGCGCTGACGGTCATCGGGAAACGACCGCTCCGCGGCATCGAGGCGGACATGAATGCGATTTCCGATACCGTTCCGACGCTCGCCGCTCTCGCGCCGCTCGCCGAAGGGCCGGTCATCATTCGCAATGTGCAGCACATCCGGTACAAGGAAACCGATCGCATCACAGCGGTCGCGAACGAACTCCGCCGCTTGGGCATCACCGTCGAAGAGTTTCCCGATGGACTGCGCATCGAGCCCGGTCCCGTCCGGCCGGCCGTGATCCGGACCTATGGGGATCACCGCATGGCGATGAGCTTCGCGATCCTCGGCTGCGCCGTCCCCGGCTTGGAGATCGATGACCCGGGATGCGTGGCCAAGACCTTCCCGGACTTCTTCGAGAGGCTGGAGGCAGCGCTCGGTCGCCGCTGAGTCATCGAACGCGAGCCGCGCGATTCATCAGATAACAGTCAGCCAGGACCAAGAGGAGCATCGCCTCGGCCACCGGCACCACTCGAGGGCAGATCGACGGATCGTGGCGCCCCTCCACCACGATCGTGCGCTCGTGACCGTGGATATCGACCGTTCGCTGCGGCCGTGCGATCGAGGAGGTCGGCTTCACTGCCAGGCGAACGATGATCTCCTCGCCGGTGGAAATCCCTCCCAGCATGCCGCCGGCATGGTTCGTCAACGTCCGCACGCGACCATCGTCCAGGATGAAGGGATCGTTGTGCTCATGACCACGGAGGCGCGCGGCAGCGAAGCCGTCGCCGATCTCGACACCTTTGACGGCTGGGATGCTGAGCATCGCATACCCGATCAAGGCATCGAGCTTGTCCATCGTCGGCTCACCGAGTCCGGGTGGCACGTTGAGTGCCCGGACCTCGACGATTCCCCCGACGCTCGTCTTCTGCTCCTTCGCTTCGAGGATAGCTGCCACCATCTTTTGCGCTGCGACCGGATCCGGACAACGCACCGGATTGCGGTCGATCTCGTCACGATCGAACGTCTCGATCGTGATTCCAGCGAGTTCGCGGACGAAGCCGTAGACCTCGACGCCCGCCACCGTGCGCAAGAGTTGGCGCGCGATCGCACCGGCAGCGACTCGCCCCCACGTCTCGCGGGCACTCGAGCGCCCGCCACCTCGGTGATCCCGGTGCCCGTACTTCACCCAGTAGGTGTAGTCAGCATGTCCGGGACGGAAGACATCGCGCAGCGGTTCGTACTTGCTGGAATCAGCGTCGGCATTGTAGGTGATGAGCGAGATCGGCGCTCCGGTCGTTTTCCCCTCGAACACTCCGGACAGGATGGTCACGCGGTCGCGCTCCTGACGCGGCGACGTCACTTCGCTCTGCCCGACGCGCCGCCGATCGAGGTCACGTTGGATGATCTCCTCGTTCAGTTCCAGGCCTGCTGGACACCCGTCGACGACCACACCCAGTGCGGGCCCGTGCGATTCGCCCCAGGTCGTCACGCGGAACAATCGTCCGAACGTGCTGCCCATCGTCCCTACGCTCCTCCGTTTCCTCGCCAGCGGCGTCGGTCCCAGGCTTCGATCGGATCAGCCAGCCAGCGCCCGTAGAGCCGGTAATCGAGTTCGGGAACGCGCCGGAATCCGAACCGCTCGTAGAGCCGCCGGCTCCGCTGATTGCTCGCTTGCGTGCTGAGCGCAATGCGATGCGCTCCACGAGCAGCCAGGACCTGCGCTGCCCAGATCAGAGACTCGTATCCGTATCCACGTCCCTGGAACGCCGGCGCCACTGCCAGCCGATCGAGATGTCCCCACCCGCGCAGGCGCGTGATCCCCACATAGCTGACCGGCGTACCGTCCCGTTCCCGCCCCAGATAGACGTCGACGCGCGGATCGCTCATGTACGCATCGAACTCCTGCTCACTATTCCACCAAAGCCACGCGAAGGCATCATGATCCAGATCCAAGAGTTCTCCCATCGCGAAGGAGTCTTCCAGCGCAACGCGCTCGAACCGCAAGCGGGCTGGGACCGGCGGCGTCGAATAGAGAACCATCTCGTAGACGAGGATCTCTTCGATCAACGAGAAACCCAACCGCTGGTAGAAACTGCCCGATCGCCGCTCCTCCTGCTCCGTGGCGACCAGGAGCTGTTTCCCCTGCTCGGTGGCCGCGCGCGCCAAGGATTCGATCAGTTGATCGGTAAGGTTTCCCGTCGTAACCTCGAGAAGCGCAACGATCTCCTCGCGGTGACGCCACGGACCGGCCAGCACGTACTCGCCAGTCCTGGGTGCCCACAAACTGAGTCCGGGCGCCTCGCGCACGAGACGAGCCACGCCCCGGAGATCGTAACGAGTACCCCACTTCAGCCGGAGACGAGGCAGGTCTTCCGGTTCCAGAGGAACGATGAGCGTCGATCCGACCATCACGCAATTGCCCTCGGCCGATTCTCGCATCAACGGGCAGCACGCTCCGGCGCGATCCAAACTCTCTCCAGACCGAGGATACCCAAAGGGGTAACCGGAAGGTCGCGCACCCGCGGTGCGACGAGCAAGTATTCCACGTCGAACGTCAGCGGCAACACCACTGCGTCGTCGAGGATCTGCTGCTGCGCTGCCACGAGCAACGCCTGCCGCTCCAGTGGATCGCTGGTCCGCCGGGCAGCTGCGAGAAGCTCTTGCACCGCAGCATTCCGATACTCGATCGGCCGGTTCGGACTGTCCTCAGCGAAGAGCGCATCGATCACCGCCTCCGGATCGGGATAGTCGGCGATCCAAGAGAAGACGAAGATCGGTAGGCGCCGAGCATCGAGCTCGGTCAAGTAGTCGGGCCAGTCGTACTGAAGCACTTCGACCTCGACTCCGAGCTCGCGGCGCCACACCTGCCCTAGCATGACTGCGACGTCACTCCCAGCGCTGGCGATCTCCAACCGAAGCGAGCGGCCGGTCAGTGTGCGGCGCGCCTGCTCCGGGTCGAAGGGCGGTACCGCCGCTCCCCAGGGACCTCCCGGCATACCCTCCGGAATGAGTCCGTGTGCCAATGGCACCTTTCCCTGGAGCGTCACCCCGGCGACCTTTTCGCGCGGGAACGCCTGGATCAGAGCTCGCCGCACGACGAGGTCGTCCAACGGCGGAGCACCAGGATTGAAGAACACGTAGGTTCCACCGAAGAGCGGCTGGGCGATCAGCTGGTCGCGATACGGCGACTCGGGTGCAGTCAACCGATCGACCGCCCAAACCGGAACAGCAGCGACGTCGAGCTGTCCCCGTTCGTACTGGTTCAGCGGGGACAAGGCAGCTGCACCGATCCGGATGCGAACTTCGCGCAAGTAGGCTGGCGCAGGCCGGTACTGTGGGTGACGCCCTAGCACGATTTCCTCGTCAGTCCAGCGCACGAGCCGGAAGGGTCCACTTCCCACCGGCTGACGCCACCAGTCCGATCCGCGCTCGACAGCGTCGCGCTTCACCACACTCGCCACCGGAAGGGCCAAGCGGAGGAGAAACGTGGGGCTGGGCTCGACGAGGAGAAGGCGGAGCGTTCGCTCGTCCACGACCGCGATACCGGGGACATCACTGCGCCGGCCGAGCATCCGCGCCTGCGCACCGACGAGGTCGCGTAGGAAACCCCAGGCTGGTAACGCGCGGCCATCGCCATCGGCTAAGGCAGGATCGCAGGCCCGTTCGAGGGAGTACTTGACGTCCATCGCGGTAATCGGACTTCCATCGTGAAACCGTGCATCAGCACGCAGCCGAACCGTATAGGAGCGCCCGTCGGGCCCGATCTCGATCCGCTCGGCGAGCTCCGGGACAGGATTGAGCGCGCGATCGAAGCGGACGAGGCCGCGGAAGAGCTGCTGGACGACGAACGCTGATTCCACGTCCCGCACGAGCGCCGGATCGAGCGTCAACGGGCCCTCCGGCGTGCCAGCTAGGGTGAGGAACTGCTCTGCACTCGTAGGCGGTGGCGTGGGCACTGGTGGGGCCGTAAGAACGGTTCCCGGTAGAAGCGTCGCAGTGACTGACACCGAGACGGGCACGGTGGGAGTCGGCGACGCCTGGCCGGGGAGCACGAGATCGGGCGTGGGGGTAGCTGGCCCGGATCGGCTCAGCGGCAGACTGAACCGACACCCAGTGAGCAACAGGGTGATGAGGAGGAGAAGCGAGAGGAGTCGGTCACGTCGCATGCTGACCCGCCCTCTCGAGCGCTCGCAGGATCTGCTCCACCACTTCGTCCACCGTCAGCCGACCGGTATCGAGCACGAGGTCAGCATGCGCGCGAGCTTCCGCCAAGCGCCGCTGCTCCTCCTCGTAGAGCCAGGCCGGCCAGTCAGCACCTCGCCGCTCCCGAACCGTCTCCAAACTGGCATCGAGGAACACGACCAGATCAGCCGCCGGTCGGCGCCAGAGATCGCGAACGATCGAATGCTCTTGGCCCACCGCGATCGCTTCCACGCCACGAGCGGCGAGTGCTGCGGCGATCGTCGATTTTCCCGCCCCGCAGGGACCGACGAGCACGACTCGCACGATCTCCCTCACTCGACTCGACCGTGAAGTGTAGCGACTGGGCCAAGCGGCAGCTCACTCGGTCAGCGGAAAGGTGAGCGCGAGTCGGCGAACCGGTTGCCTCACCCCACCGGCCTGCAATCGCAGGACCACCACCGTCATGTCGTCCCGAGGATGACCGCGATCAGCTGCGAGGGCTGCGGACAAGACGCGGTCAGCCAACTGCTGTGCTGTCTCGCAGGCCAAAGATTCCTGGCGGGCCAGCGTCGCCAGATCGATCGTTTTCCCGGCGTGTGCCCCGGCATGCGCCACTCCATCGCTCACGACGAGCACGGTCAGCCCCGGCTCGAGCTCCCACTCGGTCACGCTCGGGCGCGTATGTCGGTACAGTCCGATCCGGCCCCCTGTCGAAGCAAGGAGCTTGACTTCACCGTCGCGAATCAGTACGAGTGGTGCCTCGCTGTTGCGCGTCACCACCAAAGTCCGGCTCGCCAGATCGACCGAGACGATATCGAGTTCGGCCGAGACCCGCCCACCTCGCAGCGTGAAGAGGAAGTCGTGCGCGGCGCGAGCCGCTGCACCATCGCGCACTCCCTCATTGAGCAGCGTCACGACACGACCGGCCACCTGAAGGCTCAACAGTTTCGCGGCCATTCCGCTACCTTGTGCATCGACCAGGACGACCGAGAGCCCACCACCCGGTCGTTCGATGAGTTCGACCGTGTCGCCGCTTTCGCGGTTACCAGCCCGATGCGTCTTGGCCACAGCCAGCTCGATCGTCAGCGTCACGGCTGGTTGCGGTATCCTTCTCGTCCCTGGTAATTGCGAGCGTAATAGGCGGCGAACGCGGCATCGCGCCGCGCCGACCACCAATCCGTTCGCGAGCGATACCACGCGACCGTCCGCGCCAAGCCTTCCTCGAAGTCGACCATCGGCCGCCAGCCCAGCGCCCGCAGTCGACTCCAATCGACGGCATAGCGCCGATCGTGTCCGGGCCGATCGGCGACGTGCACGATGGCACCCGGGTCAGCGCCGAGCAGATGTACCAGCGCTCGCGCCACCGCGATGTTCGGTCGATGCTGCCCGGCCCCAACGTTGTAGGCCTGACCAGGCTCACCCCGTACCAGGACTGTCCAAATGGCTCGGCAGTGGTCTTCGACGTAAAGCCAGTCGCGCTCGTGTAGTCCGTCACCGTAGAGCGGGATCGGTCGGCCACTGAGGAGGTTCGTAATGGCCAAGGGAATGAACTTTTCCGGATGCTGGTAAGGACCGTAGGTATTGCAGCCACGAGTCACCAACACGGGGAGGCCGTAACTCGTCCAGTAGGCGAAGACGAAGTGCTCTGCGGCCGCCTTGCTCGCCGCGTAGGGATTGCGGGGCCGCAGCGGCTCGTCCTCGCCGACCGAACCGCTCAGCACTTCGCCGTAGACCTCGTCGGTGCTCACGTGGAGAAAACGACCGACACCAGCCCGGAGCGCCTGCTCGAGAAGCACCATGGTACCCCACACGTTCGTCTGGATGAAGGCCGCGGGCTCCAGGAGGGAACGATCCACATGCGTCTCGGCTGCGAAGTTGACGACCGCGTCGCAGCCAGCTATCGCCTCGGCCACTGTCGCTGGATCAGCGATATCTCCCACGAGGAAACGGACACGCGGATCACCCAGAATGTCTTCCAGATTCAAAAGGCTCCCGGCATAGGTCAGCTTGTCGAGAATGACGACGCTCGGGATACCGGCTGCGAGCGCCAGACGGACGAAGTGGCTACCGATGAAGCCCGCACCGCCGGTTATCAGGATGCGTCGGAATGCTGCGTCGCTCACCAGATCCTCCCGCTCGCCTGGCCCAGCCTAGCACCGGCGGGGATCGGGCGGCAAGCCCAGCTGACCCCTACCGACGGCACGCTGGGAAACCCGATCCGGCCCCGTCACTGAGGCGACGAAGGCGAATGGGACACCGGCGTGCCAGCGGCACACCTCATGACCGAGCGCCGCTTTTCGCCATGACTCTCGTGCAAAGCCGGTGAGAAAGCGCTCTCGTCTCATCGTCACTTCTCACCAGTGTCCACATCGGACTTCAGCGCGGCGATCCGAAGGACGAAAGTTTGCGTACTCAGGTCTTGACAAGCGGAGCTATTTGTACTACTTTGGTAGTGGCCATTCGTACCGATCCCGGGAAACTCAGACTAAGAGTGAGCGGAATGTTGGTACTACTCGGTGCGGGTCGGTCGCAATACGGGAAGGGGGACCCCGGTGAAGTGGAAGAACTGGAAGATCCGTTGAGTTCTGCGTGCTCCGAGCGAGGAGCGGACCAGGGCCCCGGCTCTCTTTCTCTTCGCGAGGCCGGGGCTCTCCGTCTACGGAGATTGGGGACTTTCCTCCCCTTTTGGGGGACGCGAGTCGCGCCGCAATCACGCACTGGAGTACGATGCTTCGCCCGGAGCAAGTGTGGTACACCATCCATGGACTGATCGGATCCGAGAGCGTCCATGACCGTGCAGCGTTCGACAGTCGATCTCCGGCGGCTTC